>CAZDJH010000001.1:0-34835 GCA_964505645.1 uncultured archaeon
GCTTTTACTATTGGAAAAGCGAGCAATTTAGTGTTAATCCAACAAATTCCTATCCAAGTGTGCCCCATTATAATATATTTCCTAGTGTTTTTTTTAGCGCCAACTGATATTTTTTCAATTTTCTTTCTTTCATTTTCAATAATATTCATTATAATAAGCGCATATCTATTAGGTAAAAAACAAGTAAAAATGGAAAAGATAGGTTAAAAATAAATAAATTCTTTTTTAAAGCCGCCCGAACGATATTCGCACCAATAAAGCCATTAGCTCCCGTGATTGATATTTTTCTCGTTAATTATAATATTAATTACAAATAAAGATTAAATTAATGGTATTTTTTTGAAATCCTATATACATTAAACTGGAACTGGGAAGGCTTTACGCGTCTTGAATATAGGGTTTTCCGGTTCGTAAGCAAAATTCTGCTTTAGTTAATTCGCGACCCAAATAATTGAGATGTTGGATATGATTAGTGAATTTCTGTGAGATAACTTTCTTACTTAGCGCCTCCGCATCCGTACCAATTAAAGTTTCCTTTAAAATATTTGAGTTAGCATAGAAGCGGAGGATAATTCTTTCACTATAATGATTGACATAGATTTTAAAATATCCCCTCTCATCTGGGTTATAGGATAAGTCTTTTTCTTTTACATAAATAGGGTTTTCTTGGAGCTCTAAATCAGGCATTTCTTGGCTGGTTTTTCCTTTTGCCTTAAAAATTTGTATTCCTTGATTAATAGGAGGGGATTTTTTTTGCTTCGAAACGTAATTCAATTTGACACACTCTTTTAATTCCTTCACGCCACCCATTAATTTTGTACTATGTTCCACAGTGAAGAGAATTCCCATATCTAATTCAATTGCAATAGTTGCCAACAACCCGTTTACACCAACGGAATCAATATCCATCAATTCTACAACGTTTGAAATACCAAAAAACAGTGGGAGTTCAAACTCGCGATAATCCTTCTCTTTAGTCTTTTGCCGATATAAGAAATAAGCTTGAAGGGAATTTACAAGTCCTGGAGAGATGGGGGTCTCTAATAAGGGGTCGGCGATTAATTTTTTAAATCCTAGTGCTTTCATTTTTCGTGTAATTTCAAATAAGTTTTTGACGCGTGTTTCGGGATTTTTTGGGAAATAGCCCTTATGAAGATTAGTTGGTAATAACACGATAGGTATATCCTTAGGTATATCTGGGAAGTCTTCATAACTACCGATATCAAAACTTAAAACCATATCTATACCCTCAACTATAGCGGTTAAAATCTCTTCCGTTTCCATCGAGTCAATACTAATCAATATATCAAAATGGCTACGGAGCAGTTTAATGACTTCTTTAACTCTATTCGGATTGGGTTTATTTGCAACACACCCTATATCGATAACATCTGCCCCAGATGTTATGTAATGTCTTGCCTTTCTTAATATAGAGTCATCCTTTTTTTCTGTACAATTAACTATTTCTGCGATTATGGGAGGTGGAAAGCCTTTCCCGATTATAGCATTGCTGATATCTTTATTTATAAAAAATCTATTTTGGGTTTCTCCTTTTTCAGTGGTTTTGATTTTTTCTTGAACTATGTTTTGATAGTTCTTTTCTCCGGTCATTTCTAATAATTTATCAGCAGGGATCTTGTTAGATAATTGAATCTCGTCCAAATGATTTAAAAGTGTTGGTAAATCTGAAGCGAATTCTGTTCCCTTCCTAATTGGTAAGGAAAATTCACGCTCTATTGCCTTTGTGTTCCATTGGACAAAGCCTGGAAGTAAAATAAGGTCATATTTTGAGAGGCTTTTGGCGCTCAGATTATTTCTCACCATCCCCTCGGTAATAAAAGCTGAAATGGAAACGGGAATTTTATCAACTTCTATTTTATGATCTTTAACAACTCTTATTATATTTTTTAAAATTGGATAACTTTGCTTGCCTGTTAAAATTAATATATTAATAAATACCACGATTTTTTATAATTTCATTCAGATGATGGATTTAATCTATCCTTATCAAAAGGGATGTAGATCTCATCTAAAATCGAGCCGGAAGAGCCTTCTATTTCTAAGTTCTTTATCACAGGTTCATATTCACCCTTTAATAATCCATTGGCAATATAGGCTGCGCCTTGAGCGGCTCGTTTTGCAATTTGACTATATGATTTCATTGACCTAATAGGAGCGAGGTCTCCTAAAGCACCGATTATTTTTTGTCGTATAATTTTAATATTGACCCCTCGCCCTGCTAAAAGCACTTCCTTAATTTTATTTTTATCCAAAAATGATGAAGTTAGGCTATACACCGCTTTTTTCACGCTCGAGATATATGCATCAAATGCCGTTTTGGTTTGCTCATCTTTTTCTGATAGGATTGAAATTTCTTTCAGACTTAAATCGGCATATCCCGCAATAAAGGCTACGCCACCCTTGTAAATATTTTTCTTTTTAATATCCCTTATTAAGTAAGCTAATTCCCCATCCAAACTTCCGCAAGCCCTAAAACCCATGATGTTAGAGCCTCCTATTCCGTCGATTATTTTTCCGTTTTCAATTGCTAGTACCGCTGTAAAGCCATACCCAATTTCCACCATTATAAAGTTTGTCTCTGTTGGGGGGATATTATGAGTTTCCATTTGATCTCGTATTCCCACAACTGCAGTACACAATTTATCCGCGGTACCCATATCAATTTTATTGACTTTTCTGTGTCTAGGTACTGTTGGAAGATGTTTAACACCCGGAACAATAATCCCCGGTATTTCCTCCTTTTTCAAAAGTCTTAAGATCTTTCCCAATCCTAGAATCTCGGTCTTTTCTTTTTTCTTGAATTTTAACAGGGTTAAAAATATATCATCTTCCGTTAAATCCGAGACCCTCCTTAAAGGTAAGCCGAAGCCGCTGGGGGCTACCATTAAATCAAGTTTCTTTCTTTCATTTAATGAGTTTATTATATTAATTGCTTTTTGGGGTTCCCTAATTATATCTTTTGTTGGAATTGAAGTATCTAACTCAATCTTTCTTGAACCCTCTAACGAGAAAAAGTCCCAGCTTTTTGAGCCCGGATCTATGCCCAAAACAGTTTTAATAATTTAACTCCTCCTTAAGTTGCTTTTATTATAGAATGTGTATATTCCTTTATGTGTTTTTTGTTGAATTGAACCGATCAAAAAGGAAGGGAGGAAACAGGAATTCAAATGAATTCTTATATTGCCCATCCAATCCCAATTAGGCATCCCTTATACGTTATAACCTTTTTCTTGGAGAATCCTGCCATTTTTAGATCTTCGATTAACATGGTTTCTGTAAAAATTGTATCTGAAATGGATTCCCGATATATTTTCAAGAGCTCATCGGCAGCAAAATCGTTTGTTAATGGAAATTCCGCCTTAGTAACTAAAATAACCATTCCATCGGGCTTGAGCATTCGATGGACCTCTTTTAAAACATCGACCCTCCCCATCTCATAAAAGTTTGCATTCTTTTTATAGTTAGGTATCGCCACCATTTCAATCATGTTATCAGGCTCACGTATCTTCTGTTTATTATAAACCCTTGATATATGGACGTCTTTTAAGTCTGTTCTTGAATAATTCTCATAATGTTCTTTTTTCGAAAGTATAAAGACTTTGTCAGCCAAATTTTTAAACCAATTGACAAGGCGTAAGTAAATATGTTTTGAAAACCAAATCCCCATAATATTTTCTAGATGCTTTTTATTGCTAATATGCTTTATTTGTTCTGTTAGACCCTCATCGAATTTAACAAAGTCTGGGATAACACTCGTACTCATAAAGAATTGGAGCATTAGCTTCACAACTGTATAGGTAAGCGGAGTAGCTTCGACCGTCTCAATTTTTCCTTTATCATCGCGATTAAACTTAATTAACCCTTTTTCCTCCAAATTCGATAAATTATTATAGAAACTAGAGGTTGAAAGTGCAGAGGAATTCTGGTCCTTTCGCTGTATATGGCGCCATAATTTTGCCTCGTGACTTTTTAGGTATTCCACAGCAATTGTTTCACTATCCAATTTGTTATTCTGAATTAATGAATTGACAATAATATATAAAGTATATCTGATGATAGGGGCTCCATATTCAAGTAATGCATTAAGAGTAAGAATTTCCACCAATGAAAGGTCAATTAAATTTCCAATTTTTAATTTCTCAAGTAAAGATTTTGAGTTTTTGTTGTCCACTGATTCCCACATTCTTAAAATATACGTATTATTTAATACTAATTTAGGTTATTTCTTATAGTTTTCTAATTATTTCCAGATTTGGAAATCAGAAAAGATGAAAATGAAAAGATTTATATTCAAAGTTATAAATAATAATAAATAGTATTAAAAATTCTAAAAATATTCTTATAATAATAAAATTAAAATAAAAAAAATAAAGGTTTAACAACATGAGTAAAACCTCAAAACCTTCTAAAACGGGAAAACAGCACCATTTTGAAGTCGCTAAGCCCCATGATCTCCTTCCCCGATCGGAATGGCTCAGAGAGTATTATTTTAAAGGGGTTGATAGAGAATGGAACAATGAGTTCACCCCATTTACAACGGGGACTGACTGGGACCTCATTTGGAATGAGATTAACTATTATATTGTGCCTGAAGTCTATATGTACATCGGAAATGAAGGAAAGGGTGTTTTTGAAACTTCATTCCGTTCCATGGCGGAAAAGATCCAACTGTCAGATGATTTTTGGGATTTATCCCTTCCGGAGCGAAGAGTTATATTTTTCGAAAGAGCAATGTTAGATTATATCCCCCAAGAACTCATTTCAGAGAACGATCTAATTGCCGGTGGAAGATTTAACACCCAATTAAGCAATTGTCTGAACGAAGAAGAGACGAACGTTTTTTGGAAAAAAACCTTAAAAGCACGGAAAAAGTTCTTTAAATTTCATAAAAGTGGGTTTGGAAACACAGGGGCCACAGCAGGACATATCATACCGGATTATGAAACAGTAATTGGCAAGGGATTTAAATTCCTGCATGAAAAAGCAACCAAGAGATATGAAAGCTTGAGCGAAAAGGAGAAAAAAGGCGATAAAGGCGCTGAACTAAGGGCCATGATTAAAGCAACTGAAATCCCTCAAAAGTTAGCGGGTAAGTACGCTGAAGAATGTAGAAAATTAATGAAAGACGCCACCCCCGAACGAAAGAAAGAGTTAGAGCAGATGGCTGAAAACTTAGAGGTGATTCCGTGGGAACCCGCCGAGACGTTCTGGCAAGGTGTACAAGCGATTTGGCTGACTCACATGCTCATTATGGCAGAAGAATCATATCCCGGCGCCGGAACATCTTTCGGAAGAACTGACCAACATTTATGGCACTTATATAAGAAGGATGTGCTTGAAGAGAAGACTATTACAAAAAATTTCGCAAAAGAGATTTTGGGGAGTTTTTGGTTCCACTGCAATACGGCCTATGATGCATTGATCCGTGTAGGAAAGCAAGGTATTACTTCTGGATTTGGGCAACTGATGACATTATCAGGTTGTGGGCCTAATGGAGAAGATCTCACAAATGAGTTAACATATACGATTATAGAGGTAATAGATGAATGGTCTCCTATTTTGGAACCAAAACCGAATATTAGGCTTCATAGAAACTCTCCAGATAAACTACTGGACAGGATTGTGGATATAATCTCACGGTCTCAGGGTGCGCCATTTCTTATTAATTTCGACGAAAGAAGTATCGCAGGAATGATAAGAGAAGGTATTCCAAAAGAAGATGCATGGGATTATGCATGCGTAGGTTGTCTTGAGAACACTATGCAGGGAAATGACCGGAGCGGAACGGTGAATTGTAACCCCAATTTAACTAAGAGTATAGAACTTACCCTCTGGAACGGTTGTAATATGCCCGGAAATCTCGTTGAAGATTGGACCAAAAATGAAGAGCAATTTGGACCGAAAACAGGAGATCCCGAAAGTTTCGAAACGTGGGAAGACTTTTTTAATGCGTGGAAACAACAAGTTGAATTCCTCATAAAATATTTAGTGGAAGTTAATAACATTACGGAACGTATTAGGGGTAAATACCTTCCTACACCCTATCTCTCCACATTTGTTCGCGGATGTATTGAAACAGGAACAGATGTCAGAAATGGGGGGCCCGAATTGAGTTTTATCACCATTGAAGGTGTAGGGTACGCAACGACCGTCGATTCGTTATTAGCCATTAAAAGACTCGTCTTTGAAGACAAAAAATATACAATATCTCAACTTAAGCAAGCCTTAATGGAAGATTATCAAGGTAAAGAAAACACAATTATACAAACTCTTTTAAAAAATAAGGCACCTAAATATGGAAATGATGTGGATGACGCCGATGAATTAGCTCGCAGGGTAATGAAAACATGGTCCGATGAAACATGGAAATATGAATCTCCAACGGGATATCAATACAGACCAGGTATGCTTTCGTGGAATTATTGGGCGGGAGCGGACGCTATGCTTACACCTGCGACTCCCGATGGGAGGAATGCCAGTACATTCCTTTCAAATGCAATTTGTCCCACCGATGGGGCAGATAAAAAGGGGCCGACTGCTGTGACCAATTCTGTTGGAAAAGCATTGGGAGGAAAAGCGGAGAATGGAGAATATATTAATTATCTCCCCAATGGTGCAAGCCATACCATAACCTTTAACCCATCAATTATAAGGGACCCCGAACATAAAGAAAAATTCAAGGCGTATCTACGGGGATATATCGAAAATGGCGGCACTTGCTTGCAAATTAATATGCTTGACGCCGATGTATTACGAGACGCGCAAAAACACCCCGAAGATTATGATAATTTATTAGTCAGAGTGACGGGTTATAATGCCTATTTTACTGCTATTGGGAAAGAACTTCAAGATGAAATAATTGCGCGAGAGTCTCATAAAATATAACTCTATTTAGAGGTAATTTAATTAAAATGGCAAGGTCAGAAAAAGGTTTAGTTTTTGAAATACAGAAACTTTCTACTGAAGATGGCCCAGGAATTAGAACCACGGTATTTATGAAGCATTGTCCATTGAAATGCAAGTGGTGCCATAATCCAGAATCAATTCCAAAGAAACCGCTATTAGAATGGTTAGAGCATAAATGTATCGGCTGTGAAATCTGCATAGAGACTTGTAAACAGCATGCTCTTTCTCTGGATAAGGATGGGCTCCATATTAACAGAGATAAATGCATAAGTTGTGGAGAGTGCGTGGAAGAATGCCCCAGCACAGCGCTTCATATGTTTGGGACTTGGTGGGATTTGGATGACCTATTTCATGAAATCAATAAGGATAGGGTATATTATAGCAAATCTGGAGGCGGTATTACCGTTTCAGGAGGCGAACCAACCCTCCAACCGGAATTCGTACTAGCACTTCTTAGAAAATGTAAAGAAAATGGAATATCCACGGCACTTGATACATGCGGATACACATCAAAGGCGACCTATGAGAAATTACTACCTTATGTTGATTTAATATTACTGGATATAAAAGAGATAGATGAGAAGAAGCACCGAAACTTCACGGGAGTTTCTAATGAAAATATTTTAGAAAATGCCAAATGGCTTGCAAGTTACGTAAAAAAACACAATAAAAAGATATGGATAAGAACACCTTTAATTCCGAATTATACGGCTACTGAAACAAACATAAAAGGAATAGGAGAATTTGTCGTAAATGAATTAAATAACATTCCCGAACGCTGGGACCTCCTTTCGTTTAACAATCTATGTAAAGATAAATATGAACGTCTTGATATAAATTGGAGTCTAAAGGATATACACCTCATGGACAGAGAAAAGATCGAGAAACTCTATGAGGTGGGAAAATCCACAGGAGTTTCCAATGTACAGTGGTCTGGACTTACTAGACAAGAAAAAGGCCTTGATTCTAAACGGGGATCTGACCAAGTTAGATTACCTTCATGCTAAATATAAAAACATAAAAAACCATAAAAAAGAGGATTAAAAGATGCATAAACAGAATGAATTAAAATGGTCAAAAAGTATTATAGAAGAGCAAATCAAATTTACTCAACCTGAAATAATGCTGAAGTTAATATCCACTAAAGATGAGAGGGGATGGCCTCATATTACCCTAATTTCGAGTAATCACATTGTTGACGATAATACTCTAGTGTGGGGAGCATTCGCCGAGGGCTCGAGCAAGGAATATGTAAAGGATGACCCGAAGCAAGGTATCCTGTATATGACCACGGATACACCTTTTAAATTTATGCAAGTAAAAGCGGACTTCACCCATACTAAAAAGGACGGGGAAGAATTGGAATATTTTAACAGAACCGAGTTAATGCGCTATTTTACATATGTTCGCGTCCATACGGCATATTTCAATGAAATTGTATCCTCACGCCCGATTAGAGGCATGGGTCTTGGCGGTATTCTGTCAGGAATAATAAAGAATCTTATAGGAAAGGGTGGATTAAAGACGGTCTTAGATGAAAAGCGTTTGAATCCAATTGGTTATGATTTATACACCGCTCCAATCGCAGTAAGAGCCATCGCCTATATTGATCCAAACGATGGATATCCGGTAATTATTCCTTGTATTCCCCTGCAAGCCGCCGATCATAACAGACTGGTATTTCCATTATCTTCAAATAAAGACGATTTACTTCAAATTCCTGAGGGTTCAAAGGTTGCAGTTCATTGTATGAATTTTGATTTTGCAAATCAAGTCGTCAAGGGGACATATATCGGAATAAGCAAGTCAAGGCTAATTAAGTTCGGAGTAATTGAGATTGAAGAGATTTATAATTCATGCCCTCCAGTATTTGGTACAATATATCCTGAAGATAGAAAGTATGAGAGACCAAAAGTAGTAGATTTTCATCTTTAAAATCATAAATCAAATTCATTTCTATTTTTTTTTATCTATAATTCTTATCTTAAAGAATTTCATAGTTTAAAATGAATAAAAAGATAAATCTAATATTAAATATAAGATCTATAAGGACTAAAATTAGGAAAAAAATGAAAACCTGTATTATTTAAGCTGAAATTCTTAAAGCTGCCTTATGAATGTCTGACGCCATTATTCGCTTTCTTTTAGCATCATCCACTATTCTTAATGCTCGTTTTGTCGTATCTGATGCCTCTTTTTCTAAGAATTTGATTAAAGTGTTAACAGCTTCAGATGCAACTAAGTTTGCCCCTTTTTCTTTCATTAGTCGTCGGATGGGGGCTTTTGCGATATATCCTTCAGATTTAGCAGCAGGTTTTTTTGCTGTGGTCTTTTTTACTGGAGCTTTTTTAGTCGTGGTAGTCTTTTTTGCTGCTGGTTTTTTAGTGGTATTTCCTTTTTTGGTTGCGGTTTTTTTTGTGGTGGTCTTTTTAGAAGTTGCTTTTTTTGGCATTTTTTTTTTCCTTTTCTATTTTTTGTTTTTTTTAATTTACTTTAAGTTATTTCAAATATAATGAATACTTACCTAGTATTTAAACATTCCGTTTTTTGGTTAAAAATAAAGAGGAATAGAATTAATTTAATAAAGTTTAATTGATAATAACATGATTATATTTCTTTTTCATATAATTTTCATCCTTCAGAGGTACTATAACCTATTTAATTTAATAAAAGTTTAGTATCTAACATAATATAGGGAAGAAAATAACGCCTTTATTTTATATAATAAGGAAATAAATAATTTATGTATTGAGAATTGCCCTTATGATGTATTTGAATCCAAACCCCGCAAAGTCTACTATGATGCGGCAATTGGGAAGAAAATAAGGTTAAAAGAATAAAAAAAGGAAAATACTAAATTTAAGAAGAGGAGAGGGTTATCGCTTAAAAAGTCCAATAATGAACCCGCCTATCGCGGCTATTAGACCCCCTATCGCAGCAAGAGCCATCCCCGCGAGTATATTCCATATATTAGTGCCCGCATTTCCCGTGCTAACGCCTCCGATAAATGCGATTAAACCTCCAATAATCAAGACTAAAACACCAATCCATTTGACGCTTTCTTTATTTATACTTTCACTCATATACCTTAACCTTTAATGTTGTTAATAATATTAGACAACGAAATTTTACTTTAATTAGCTAATTAAATGGTTTTTATTAAAAGTTATGGTTGAAATAGGGTAAAAACCATTTCTTTTTGAAGCATTAATATATATTAATAGTATAACTTAAGCTATTTTAAAGAATAAGGTTGGACAAGCTTGAAATTCCGACGAGAGAAGTTTGGAATAAAATTTAACTATCTTTATGAAATTTTAGCCACATCATTCTCATATAATACTTCTGAAGATTCTCTTATTCCTAATACAGCATCTATGGGAATCAGGTTGATAAAAGATAATCATTTTTTAATTAAACCTTATCCCAAAACACACACATTTAAAAACTTAATAAAAACAAGAGTTATAACATTAAATTTCGTTGGAGATGTTTACTTATATGCTTTAGCTTCATTAAAAGATGAAAAATCATCAAGAATATCAAATAAGTTTCCACTTGAGTACTATAAATATAAGAATCTCTACAGATATAATGAGTTAAGACAATTATTTAGAAATATATCTCCCTTTAAAACATATAATAAGATACCTTATGTAAAGCAAGCATGGGGAATAGTCATATGCAAGGTGGTAGATGAAAAGAAAAGAGTTAAAAAGAATGAATTGGGAGAAATTTCTTTAATTGAATTTGAATTAGAAACTATTTTTCAAGATAAAATATCTGATTCATTTGGACTATTTAATAGAGCAGAGAACCTAGCACTGGAAATGGTAATCTTGGCAACAAGATTAAAGGTAGCCAACATAAAAAATAATCAAGAATCAAGTTCGGAAATCTACAGTCAGATATTAGCATATAAAGAGAAATTAAGACGCTTTTCTAAGAATGAAAGCGTTAATAAAACAGTAACATTAATTGAAAAATATATTGAAATTTATAAGATTTAATTCTAATGTCCAAAAGAAGGTTAAGGGAAGTAGTTATAATTGACGGTGTGCGAACACCTATAGGATATTTTGGAAAATCTTTGAAAAACGTTCCAGCGGTTGAATTGGGGGCGATTGTTATCAGAGAATCGATAAAAAGGGCAGGAATTTCAGAGAATCTCGTGGAGGATGTAATTATGGGGGCAATTCACCAAGAGGGGATGGGAAATAATCCCGCTCGGATTGCTTCCCTTAAGGCTGGAATCCGCCCCACATCTGGTGCACTCACGGTAAATAATGTGTGCTCTTCGGGTATGAAATCAGTGGAGATTGCTTATAGACAGATCGCAATAGGTGAAAACGATATAATTATTGCGGGAGGGATGGAAAGTAATAGCCAATGCCCTTATATGTTAATGAACGCACGCTGGGGAAGTAAATTAAGGAATGAAAAATTAGTAGATGCTCTGTTTTACGATGGTTTCGAAGATACATATGGAGTGTATGGAAATTATAATCACGTAGGAGAAACCGCTGAAAATATTATTGAAAATGCCAAAGAACTATGTATGAAATACGCATTAAAACCAGTTAATCTTAGGTTTAACGATATTAATAAATTTGCGCTGAGGAGCCATAAAAAATACTTTCGGGCTAGAAAAAGAAACTTTTTTGAGGAAATTACGCCTATTAAGATGAACTATAAGAATAAAACAGTTAAACTAATTCATGATGAAAGCCCACGAGAGAACATTTCTTTGGAAAAGCTTAATAGGTTAAGCCCTGTTTTTAGGAGAGAAGGGTGCGTAACCGCAGGCACTACTCCGCCATTAAATGATGGGGCCGCAGCCCTGATTATCGCATCTCGAGAAAAAGCAGAAGAATTAAATTTAATTCCATTAGGTACTATAAGAGCATTTGCCCCAGGAAATGTGGAACCTGAATATATGGGATTAGGGCCTATTCCCGCAATTCGAAATCTGCTTAAAAAAACCAATAAAGAATTATCTGATATCGATATTTTTGAAATAAATGAGGCTCAAGCTCAACAAGTTTTATTTTGTATTAAAGGTTTAGGAATTGATATTGAGAAGGTCAATGTGCACGGGGGAGCCATTGCTATAGGACACCCCCCCGGCATGACCGGTACACGTTTAATATTGACAGCACTTTATTCGCTCAAGGGAAGAAATAAAAAGTATGCCGTATGCTCACAATGCGCAGGAGGGGGAACTGGTATGGCAAGCTTGATAGAATCTTATTTAAATGATTAATTCCAACATATGTTGTTTTAATCTTAAATCTCTATTGTTATCTATTTCTAATCGTCAATCTTTTCTATATACATTAGGGGATAATCTAAGTCCTTCACCCAATCTATTTTTGCAACCAATTCTACGGATTTAAATTTAATAAATAGTGTTGCCCTAATAATTTTCCCAGTAATTTCATCGTAATCGTACTCGTGAATTTTATCTCCCATGATCTTTTCTCTTCTTAGATTTACCTTTACATCTTTCACATATGGCTGACAAGAGATTGAGGATTCGATTCCTTTTTCTATTGATGAAATTACTTGATCATTATTTGAAATAGGAATTCCGCATAAAATATGATAAAGTGCCCCAAGTTTAATTCCTGCCTCAAAGCTAGCCCTTTCTCTCTCACTTAGAGAGGGAGCAAAAAAGTCATTATCACTCATTTCACTCATCTAAAATTTCGTAGGTTGCTCCGATATTATTGGGTTTTGAAAGATAAAAATGACCTCCTACGTCTTCTAATTGATGTTTCACGGCCTTAATAAGGTCTTTTGCTTCAGATTCAGATTCTGTTATCCCCACTACGCTGGGGCCAAACGAGCTCATGCCATGAGCTTTAACGCCATAATCGTCCATAAAGGATAGCAGATTTTTAACTACGGGATCTTGGAGTTGTATTTCACGCCTTTTAAATCCTATTGATTGGACCTTCTTTAAGCCCTCTCCAAAACATTTTAAATCGTTTTTAAGAATACCCGGAATAATTTTCATTAAAATTTGATGGGAGACTTCGTTTACTTCATTTTTTGGAATTGGGGTATAAGATTGAAAAATAGAGACCTCCTCATCGCCGTAAGCGCCCTTTCTCACATTAGGTATCGCAACAACAAATCTCCAATTTTCTGGTATATCATATCGAAAAATTGTCAATGCAGGGTCCGCTGAAGTTGCTGCTGAGGATGGTAAAAAGGTTTCTTTCTCTTGTCCCTCCCCAAAGTCGTGTCCTCCGTCTATTATAAAGCCTCCCGTCTTAAAGCCGCGCCATCCTATACCCGATGTACCCCCTCGACCCATAATATTCGTTAATGTTTTATGGGATACGTCTAATTTCTTCAATTTTGCTATTGCTGTGGCTATAGCAAGGGATAATTGAGTTTTGGAACCAAGGCCTACATGAGAAGGGTAATATTGCTTAAGCTTAAAGTGAAAATTCTTATTATTTATCTTAAATAGCTTAAATATTCTTGATGCTTTCTCATTTATAACATCAATAGATTCTCGATAATAATGGTGTGCCTCAATTTTAAACTCTTTTGCAGAATTGGTAGCTTCAAACATTACATTTGGTTTATCAAGCATTAACCCAATCCCGCCATCAACTCTGCCAGTATATCCATTCTCATCAATTAATGATAAATGGATCCGACAAGGAGTTGTTATTCTAACTTTAATCTTAATCTTCACCAAATTTAATTATTATTATTATTATATACAAATTAACAAATTCAACATCTAAAATTAATATTTAATAAAAAAGATTTAGTGAAAAGTAGTGATTTTTATTACCCTTAAAATAGAAAAGCAGAAAAATTATCAAGAGCCTATCAAAAAAGGCATTAATAAGATATTATGTTTATATTTAAAAGAATAACGTATAAATTTAAAATATTAGAAAAATTTATCCTTTCTCCCACTTTTAATTATATATGGGGCTTTTAGTAAGAGTATCGGGAAAATCAGTTGATGAGATAGATATGTTTCTAAACATTGCAGTTGATAATATTATTTCGGGAAAGATAATAGGTTTTCCAACGAATTCTGTCTATGGTCTTGGATGTGATCCGACAAATGTTAATACCATTAATCGTTTGTATAAAATTAAGTTTAGGGACATATCAAAAGGTTTTTTACTATTAGTTTTTAACATTGGCGAGGTAGAAAAGATTGCGGAGGTCAATGATACAGCTAGGAAATTGGCAGCCCATTTTTGGCCCGGAGAATTATCTCTGATCCTAAAGAGAAAATCCTATAATATTATTCCATCTGAAGTAACGGGCAATAGAGACACAATTGGTCTTAGAGTACCAGAAAATGAAATTGTCCGGGAAATACTAAACAAACTCATCATAAGAGGTCATTTTGGAGGTATAGTGGGAACATCAGCTAATTATGCAGGGGAACCCCCTTGCACGAGTGGGAGGGAGATCTCAAATACATTCTTAAATCCGATTGATTTAATTATCGATTCTGGAGAATCTAAATCTGGAATTCCCACTACGATCGTGGATTGTACAGATACAGATATAAAAATACTTAGAGAGGGAAAAATTACAGAAGAAGAAATACGTCAAGTCATTTCAATATAATATTTTAACTAAAAATCAGAATAATTATAATAAAATGAAGAACTTTAAATTATTAGTCTCAACGCCTCGATACAATGAAGTTGATGCTAAAGGAGAACTCTGGTTTACTCTATTAATATGTGGAGATAAATATCCTATTATTTCCAACTTAAAACTTAGGGGTCTGATTACTGCTTTTACTAAGTTGAATATATCGGATTTAATTGAAACGGTTAAAAATATTTTAAAGGAGGATCCCTCATTCTTTAAATATATTCTAAAAGTAGTTCCAATCCAATATGTTTGTGATACTGATTTAAAACTAATTAAAAGCATTATAAGAGAGCACCAAGGATCCTACATCAATAAAAATGATACATTTAGAATAAGGTTAAATCGAAGAGATAATGAATTTATCGAGCGAAATGTTCTAATTAATGAAATAGCAAGCCTCTTTAAGAACCCCGTAGATTTAGAGAATCCCGATAAAATTGTGAGGATTGAGATGCTTGATACAATATGTGGAATCTCATTTCTGGAGAGAGGAGATGTTATCCGTCCCAAAAGTAATTAAAAAAAATTAAGTTTTAGATTCAACTTTTTCCTTTATTTCATTTGTAAAATTCTCTAATTGTTGATCAATTTTATTCTCTTTAATTTCTTGTTCAACAAAGCCATACACCACTAATGGTTCTCTTCCAGATGCGTTTATAACCCCTCTGGTAGCCTTCTTAAATTCTCCTCCCTTAGAGGTAAAATATACTATTATTTCTTTAAAATGATCTTTATTGTTTTTAAGATAGGTTTTTATAGCAGGAGTTACATTTCCACCCCATATGGGAGATCCTAAGATAATGAAATCGTAATTACTCGGTTTCTTTTTCAGATTTTCAATCTCCGTTAAATTCCCTTTTTTAGCATCATATCCTGCCTTGATCCAACCAATTATTCCTGACCTGTTTTTTTTGTCCACAATTCTTTCCAAATCTATATTAAGCCGTTCTGAAATCTTCTCTGCTACTTTTTTGGTGTTCCCTGTCCTTGAATAATACGAAATTAATCCTTTCATAATTTTCAAACTCAAATTGTAATTGAATTAATATAAAAATACATTATATAAAAAGATATTAATTTCTTATGAGTTTCCTATTTTAATGGACTTCAAGGCTTAACAAAACCATTTTCTCTACTACTAAATGTGAGAGAGCTTTAAATAAAACAAGCAAATCCTCTTTATTGCCTAAGTCTGTTTCACCCTCTGCGCCTAGGGTGGTTATCATCGTGACAATTTGAGTATCAGTAAAATTAAAATATTGTTTTATTCTCTTGAATTTTTCAGCGGTGTAATCATTAAAAGGGGTCGGTTTCTCTACATAATCGAAATTCTTTAAAAACTCGCGATTTATTTTCTCTGCATCTTCATTATTTGAAACAATACAATAATTTAATTGTCCTTCGTTAAATTCCCGAGAACTCAACCCGAATATTTCAAGCCCTTCTCGTATTTGATGACTGGCAGATAAGAAAAGGAGTAATTCTATACTTGGTCTGTGAGAAATAAGCGTTTCTCTGTGATATGCCTTGAGAGAATAATAGATGGCATACATCAGATGATTTTTATTAATTAAATATCGCGTGCTGAAGATTTGAATAATGGGCCTTGGATATTTTTTCTGTAATCTCTTTAAAATATTGAATAGTTCCTCTTGCGAAAGGAGTGCCTCATTGAATTCGATCGTATTGACAATAACGGCATAATCCATATCTTTTTCTAATCTTAATTTTATTTGATTCATACTGGTAGGTTCCACCTCATCCAAATCGGCATTAAATGGAAATATACTCTTATAAAAATTGAAATTATTAATATAATAATGAGAAAAACCGTAAAAATCCAATCCTTATAGGAAAATTGGATTGTGTAATAGTAAGTCCTCTCCTTTTTACTCCCAAATGCCCTCGATTCTAAGGCTTCCGCCACATTAAATGCCCTTCTTATAGCACAAATTATTAGGGGGATTAAAAGCGGAAAGAGGTTTTTTACTTGGTTAATTAAGCCCTTTTTTTGGAGCTCATAACCTCTACTTTGCTGAGCGTCAATGATATTTTGAGCTTCAAAAGATATCGTCGGGACGAATCGAAACGCAAGTGAGAAGCTGAAGGCATAAGGATAAGGGACTCTCATTGAGATTAAGGATAATGAGAGTTCATTAGGATCCACGGTGAGAAAAAAGATTGAAAATGAAGAAATCATTATAATAATTCTAATGATCATAGCAATAGCGTATGATAGAGAAAGAAAAAAGGTATTTAAGATAATTATTAAAATTAATAAGAAGGATAATCCCCTAATACTTTTAATCCATTCTTTACCTAATCTCCCGTATATAATAATTGGGATTAAAGTTGCCAGTAACATGATTAACGGAATTAAACTGGTAAATATTAAAGCACAAATAGTATAGATGAATGCTAAAAATAATTTTGTTCGAGGGTCTAAGTTATGCAAGAACGCATCTTTTTTCAGGAATTTGAATGCGTCTAAGAATTGAATTGACATTTATTGATTTCTCCCTATATCATTATAGTAATTAGACTTAAAGTGTTCCGATAAATAGTGAACCATTTCTTTCTGTGTCGATATTTTTTCAGGGACTTCAAGACCAATCTCTTTAAGAGATGTTTTTAGACGGACGATTTGGGGTAAAATTAAAGAAGACTTCTTGATTAGGTTTCTATTTTGTAAGATTTCATGAGTAGGCCCATCACCTATAATGGTTCCATCTGCTATTAATAAAATTCTTGGAATATATTCATAGGCAAATTCTATATTGTGAGTGATGATTATGATTGTTTTCCCTTTAGTAAGTTCATCATTGAGTAAATTTGTAAAAAACTCCACCCCCTTCTTATCTTGACCTAATGTGGGCTCATCAAATATCAATATATCTGGATCTCGACAAACTACAGAAGCTAGGGCTAATCTCTTTTTCTCTCCCCCCGATAGTACTAATGGTGAGCGTCCCTCATATCTTTTCAAATAAAACTTTGATAAAACCTTTTCAACCTTTCTTTCAATCAATTCTTGATTAGTAAATACAGATTTCAAGGAAAATTTTATTTCTTCCTTCACGGTATTTGAAAATAATTGATGATCGGGGTTTTGAAAAACTATACCAACCTTCTTTGACAATTCAGCAATCGATTTTAATTCTGCATTCTCCTCATTTATAAAAATAGAGCCCTTTTGGGGTCTTATCAACCCATTTAATGTTTTTACCAATGTAGATTTACCTGCTCCATTTGGCCCCATAATACCAATAAATTCCCCAGAGTTTATATTTAAACAAATATCCTTTAGAGCATTGGTACCATTAGGATATGAATATTCCACATCATTTACCATAATAAGGGGGCTGTCTTGGGGCACGTTTCACATCTCAATTTTTCTTTTAATTGCTTTTAATGCATCCTTTAGACTTACGGGATAAGATTCTTTATATAAACCTTTTTCATATAACTGATTAAAGAGAGAATAATAAAAGGGTTTATTAATTTCCAAATTTTTAAATATCTCTCCATTTAAGACATCATATTTATCAGCGTGTTGGATGATCTCTCCTTTTTTCATTAAAATAATCTCATCGGCTAGTGGGAGTACTAAATCAAGCCTATGTTCGCTAATAATCACAGAAATATGGGTTTCTTGCTGAATAGTTTTTAAGAGAGTAATGATTTTTTTTGCAAAGTAGGGATCGAGGTTTGCAGTCGGCTCGTCAAGGATGAGGACTTCGGGCTCAAGCGCTAATATAGAGGCAATGGCTACCCTTTGCTGCTCTCCACCACTAATTTCGAAGGGGGCTTTTTCTAAAAGCGATTCAATTCCCGTCAATTTTGAAACATCTTCTATTTTTTTCCTTATATGGTCTCGTGGATAACCCCAATTTTCTAATCCAAATGCAATTTCATGTTCGACATTCATTGAGACCAATTGATTTTCCGGATTTTGGAAAACGACACCCACAATAGTGGATAAATCAGCTATAGGCATTATAGAGGTATCATTTTCCTTGACTTCCACTTTTCCACGGTAAAACCCTGAATAGAACTGGGGAATTAATCCGTTCATGCACCGAATTAAGGTAGTTTTACCGGAGCCGGTTTCCCCTAACAGTAAAACAAATTTACCTGCGTTGATATTTAAATTTATATTTTTTAGGGCATATTCTTGGGAATTCGTACCCTTATACCGAAAGGAAAAGTCCTGAAAATCGATGAGTGGCATGATGAAATTGCGTTATAATTATTATTTATCTATAAGGCTTGCTAGTTTAAAATTTCTTTAATTTTTTCTAAAATTATATGTCTTATATTTACTTCCTCTTTACTAATCTTGATTGAAGCAGCACCTTCATGACCTCCACCAGTGGCACCCCGATCCATAGAGATTTCCTCTAAAACTTTACCCAAGTGGAGATTACATTCATTACAGACTTTTTTTTTTGCCCTTAAACTAATCCGGTAATGGTCTTTTCTTTCAGATAGCACAATAGATATATCAAAACCTAGCTTTATTAGTGTATTCGCAACAGTCGCTTCAAAACTACTCACATGCGAAACTCCGACCAGCCAATTGTTTTCCCTCACTAACTCTACTCTTTGCATCCCCTTTATTCTGGCGATTTTTTCGGACATATCGGGCTCGACCTTGAGCATTGATAAAATCTCTTGGTAATTGATACCACCCTCTAAAAGGGAAGCAATTGAGAGGTAAGTATGTTGGTTGGCAAATTTAAGATATGCCGAATCCGTGAGTATTCCCGCAATTAAAAGATATTTGAGAGGGTCTATAAGTGGAACTTTAAATTCATTATAAAGATCGACCATTATTTCTGAAGTAGAACTATAATTTTCGAAGACTATCATGTTTCGATTTCTTTCTTCTTCTATATCTGAATTCCTTAAATAATGATGATCGATAAAAACTACTAAAGAATTATTCACCGACTTACTAGTGGAAAAACATTTTCCCACCTTACTTATCTTGTTCGCATCTACTATAAAAATTACATCAAAATATAAATTTGCAAGATCTTCTTCAAAAACTATTTCAAATTCACTAAATTTTTCCCTCAATTTATCTAAAAAAAGACTCGCTTTTTTTGAAATCTTGGAAAAATAGAGATGAATCTCAATGTTCTTAAGAAGGTCGTTTAAAAAAAAA
Source organism: uncultured archaeon (assembly GCA_964505645.1). GTDB lineage: Archaea > Asgardarchaeota > Lokiarchaeia > Sigyniarchaeales > SOKP01 > TEKIR-8. The sequence goes on from CAZDJH010000001.1 coordinate 19,745, forward strand.
TAGAGTGCAATTGCGGATGATATTCCGTCTAAATCAGCTAACGCGTGGGATGTTATTAATATTGATTTATTTTGTAAAAAATTAAGATATGATTCAAATTTTGATTTTAACATACTTAAAAACCTCCCAAGCGATAAGATCCATAGCGAGCTGATTATGCTTGGCGAGATCCAATTTCTTGTTGTAAAGACTGTGAGAGCTTCTGGATCTGACTGCGCGCTCTTTCTTCTTTTTGTTTTAACGTCTTAATTTTCATATCCAAACTTGTTTTTTCGCTTTTCTTCTCCGGGAGAAGCTTTTCTTTTGAACTCTTTACCATTATCCCCCCAATTGACTTATAAATTTGTTTAGACTCATCTGTTTTTTCTAATTCCTCAATGGCTAATTCAGCTTCTCTTACTTGAGTCTCCATTTCTATTCTCTGATTAACGATATATTCTAAATTCCCTTGAAGATTGCGTAGCTTTTGGATTTTATTTTTTAGTTCTTCATCTAATTGATTTAAAGACATCTATATTCACTTTTTTGCGTTATATTATTTATTGAAATACCTTAAAGAATAAATTTTTTAGGTTTTTAATTTATTAGCTTAAAAATTTTAGTTATAAATAAAAGAATTCCTTTCTAAATGAAGAAAAAAAGTCTAAATCTTAAAATATAAAATATGATGAAATATTCTTAAGTATAATTTTCTCGTAAAAAAGAAATACCTTCAATTACTTTCCCCAAGCTAATAATATCATTCATAGATGCTCGAAATGCAGTGATATCCTTGCTTTCAATTATGAATTCGAGATTACTATCTCCTTTTTTACTCATTTTAACACTTGAGCGGTCAGTTCTGAATGTTTTCAGTTCGGGAAGATATGAGTGATAAGAATAGTCTCGCAGTCGAGAATCGTCAAAAGTAAATTGAACGGAAGTTGTTATGGAATTCATTAATCTTCTTCTACAAGTTCAAGTTCTCTCCTTTTTCGGTCGGTAACTCTGAAAGATTCGGCCCCTCGTGGAGTTTGTACGGAATATGCTCCGCCTGTAAACTTTGCATCGCACTTTTTACATTCCCAAACCCCCGTCGATACCCTATGAACCGTATTTTTGGTTTTACATTGGGGACACGTTATATTTTTGCTTTTCATTTGATTTAAGACATCTCGAGCGCGCCTACGGTTCACCGCGCCGTATCGTGCGCCATATTTACCGGTTATTCCACTTTTCTTTTGCTTCGTTTTTTTTGGCATAAGAACAAAAACCTCAATTTAAAAAGCTCTGTTAATAGAAAAAAGGAATGATAACATAAAAAATTTAAGATAATTACCATAAAGCCTCCTTTTTGGATGGTTTTTAATTTAACCAGAAAAATTAATAATATTAAAAAATTAAAGATTATTTTAAATAAAATAAATTGTTATATTTTTAAGCATATCGAAATTAAATGTCTCTATTAAACTAACAATGAAATTTGCTCTTTTATTAAATAAAATAGAAAGAGAAGACTATAAGATTATAGGTGGAAAGGCATTAAATCTTTCTCGATTATGCCAGCGCGCTTTTTACGTCCCTCAAGGCTTCTGTCTTACTGTTGACTCTTATAACGCATTTTTACGCGAGAACAACATCATTGCGTCAATAAAGGACTTATTTGACAAATATACTTTAAAAGATTATAAGAAAATTGAATTTATCTCACAAAAAACCCGAAATTTCATAATGAACGGCAAGATTCCCGATGAGGTACTGGAAGCAATTAAGGAAAGACAGAGAGAATTAGATTGCAACACCTTTGTCGTACGTTCATCGGCAACTGCGGAGGATTTAGCGTATGCTTCATTTGCCGGACAATATGATTCTTATCTAAATTTGAAATGTTTAGAAGATATAATTGCCCATATTAAAAAATGTTATGCCTCACTATGGACCAATAGAGCAATCTCGTATAGGATAAAAAATAATATTCCCCCAGAAGATACTGATATTGCAATAATTGTTCAGGAAATGGTGCCTGCAAAAGTATCTGGTGTGTTATTCACCGCAAATCCAGTAACGGGAAACAGATCTGAAATGCTAATCGAGTCAAATTTCGGTTTAGGAGAATCTGTAATGTCGGGACAGACCACGCCCGATCAATTTATCATCCAATGGAATAAAAAGAATCCTTCTTCTATTGAGATCATCAACAAACGAGTAGGAGATAAAAGCCATATAGTTCAAGCTAAAGCAAGTGAAAACGAGTCTGGAACTGAACGGATGCGTTTATCCGAGGAGAAAGCAAAGGAGTCCTCCTTAAAGCAAGAACTATTAATTAAGCTCGTTCGATTAGGGAGCGAAATAGAACAAATTTTTAAAGATCCTCAAGATATTGAATGGGCAATTGATTTTAATGATAAACTTTACGTTCTACAAACTAGACCAATAACTAGTTTAGGTCAAGGGAGCCTTGAGTGGGGCAAAGGCGAGGAATGGTATACTCGTGGATACTCGGATGATTATTGGAATGATCCCGTCTCACCTTTATTTTTTGATCTGTTAGGAGATCAACTCACTAAGGTCGTAAATATAGAGTTAAACAGCATCATGGGTTACAAACGGATGGACGCGAAGTTATTAAAATTATTCAAGGGACATGTATATTTTAATTTGGATGTATTAAAACGGAAGGTTGAATATGAAATACCTAAAATTGTAAGAAATGAAAATATTCTGAACTATTTCCCGAGAGGTAAGGGCAAGTATGGTAAAGAAACAATGAAAGCCCTCAACTTTCATCTCATTGATCGAATCGTGGCAGAATTACGGATTATGGTTTTTGATCCGAATGGATCAATCTCCAAAACAGATAACGCATACTACGAATGGACGGAAAATGAATTTATTCCTTTTTGTAGGAAATTTGATCGCCGTTTAGCAACATTAAAAAAAAGAGAGCATTTACGGGGTCTGCTAAGTCTAGCACAGGAATTGGACGATTGTATGGTCTCTCACTTTAGGTTGGTCCGATATGGCATCCCGGTCCATAATATTGGAATGAATTTGATAACACAATATCTCCTTATAAAGTTTTTGGGAAAAAAAGATGCCTCAAAATATTTTCCACTTCTTATATCAGGGTTAGATCACAAGTTAACCGAAACAAATGAACAGATTTATTCTTTAGCGTCCATAATTCAGAATTCACACGATCTTAGAGCAATTATCACAAACATAGACTCAGAAAATATATTACTTCAATTAAAAAGCGAAAAGGATCCAGAAGTCAGATCTTTTCTCACTCAGTTTCAGAGCTTTTTGGAGGCGTGCGGCGGGCGGGGGTTTACCAGAGAGCCATATTATCCGAGGTGGGGGGAGGATCCTAGCTATGTGTTTGATATCTTAAAATCCTTAATTGAGGGCCAAGATATTGACTGGAAAAAAAAGAAAGATATTAATAAGATACGGACAAAATTGGCCGAAAGGAGGGTTGAAAAGAAGATACGTTCTCAATTTTTGGGTTTTTTTAAGTGGAAGCTATTTTCTCTGATCTTAAATCTTAGTAGGAGATATATTTGCTTCCGAGAAAATCAAAGGTATAATTTAGATGTATGGATCACAAAGAATCGAAATGTATTCTTGGGGATTGGTAAATTATTTCAACAAAAAGGACTTCTTGATAAAGAAAATGATATCTTTTTTCTTAGAAGAAAAGAAATAAAAAATATAGTACGTATAGGCTTAAAAAGTATTGAAGTTAAAGAGGTCAAACAAAAAGTAAGTAAAAGAAAAGAGATCTTTTTAAAATATGAACATAAAACACCTCCAAAGTTTTTGGGTGGTTCCCAACAATTTGATGATACAATTCCTTCAAGAGCAGATGAAAAAGTATTTCACGGGATTCCCGCAAGCCAAGGAATAACGGAGGGTTATATCCGTATTTTAAATGAAATTAAGGATATCCCTAGGGTAAAATCCGGAGAAATATTAATTGTTCCCCGCACAGATCCGGGATGGACCCCCGTTTTTTCTAAAATCGGTGGGCTCATAACGGAGACTGGTGGGGTCTTATCGCATGGAGCGGTAGTATCCCGAGAATATAATGTCCCTGCCGTAACTAACATACCAAATGCAACAACCTTATTCAACACGGGACAACGGGTAAGAATCAATGGATTTAATGGAGAAGTTATAATTCTATCCAAATGAATTTGCTATAACGATATTTTAAGAATTTCCGATCATTTCAATAGGTAATAACAATATAGAATTATACATTAAAAAAGATAAAATAATAAAAGTGATTATAGTTGGAAGATATTATTCATCCCAAGTATTTGACTGAAGATCCAGAGTGGAACGAATCTTATTATTTAGCATTTTATGATAAAGAAAAACGGATGGGGGGCGTTTCTCGGTTAGGATACAAACCAAATAAGGAAGAGGCAATGGCTTTTTTCTTTATGTTTCTTCCTGATGGCTCTGCCGGGGGTTATTTCCAAGAAAAAAGGCTCAAGGAATTCAATAATAACCTCAAAGTATCGGGAATGGCGCATGATTGGAACCAAGATGGAACTTGGAATTATAATTTCAAGGGAAATATGATCTTTGTGGATGACCCCTTAAATCTTCCTAAAGTGAGGGAAGATGCCAGCCTTATTTCAAGTATAAAAAAAACAAAAATGCATTTAGAGTTTAATCCCATAAGCGATGTATACGAATACAGCGAATATATGACGGAAGATTCTTTAGAATTGGGCAAAAAGGCAGGTGATAAGCACTGGGAACAAATTGCCATAATCTCAGGGAAATTAACCCTCGGAGATGCCGAATATACACTTTCTAATATTATGGGGCAACGAGATCATACCTATGGGGTAAGAGACTGGACGGGAGTGGGAAACTGGCTGTATTATGTCATATGGTTTAACGATAACTTAGCGATTAATCCCGCGGCAATTATTTCAGAAGACGGTGAATTATCAACAGGAGGTTTTATTTTTAAGGAGGGAAAAAATATTCCTCTGAAAAAAATCAAAATACTCGAACAAAATTTCGGCGATGATGGTATGCCAATTGCTTCTAAGCTTGAAATCAAAGACTTTAATGGAGATAAATATATTTTGAAAGCCCAAACAGGACCTATTATTCCGATACCATTTGAAGATAAAGAGGGGCATCAGTCGGTTCTTGTTCAATCTTTTGGAACATTTCAATTGAATAACATTAAAGGGGGATATGGAACCTTTGAGACCTTGAGAAAAAACTAATCCTTAAATTAAAATTACATGGTATTACTTTTTTATTTTTTACTTATATCTGTGCCTTATTAAATTTAGAGATGCAATAAACATAAAAAGTAATAATAAAAAAAAATAGTCTTATTCTATCTTAGTGATGTACTGCCAGAGATCTAATTCTTCACGGAGATCACCGGCAATTTCGAATGCTTTTTTACTGAGAAATTTGATCTGGTCGAAGGTAAAAGTGGTAGTTCCGCTTTTTTGAATACTCGTGATATTATCCTCCGTCACGGATATTGTAAGCCTTCCTTCACTTACCAATTGTTCAGGCAGACTCGGATCTAGGAATAAATTATCGCCAATTTTTCCAAAGGTTATTGGAATAGGCAATTCATTGACAATTTCTTTTCCCGTGAAGTACTCACCGGTCCATTCAGGGCCGTCATCAGTCCATTTTCCCTTCGGGATATGAGATGATATCAATGATGCAAGGGCTGAAATTCCTCCGCAGTCAATCATGTTCCCGCCGTGATTGATTACATACATATCAACAAAAATTATATAAACCGCTTTTTCTTCCTTAATGCATAACTTTTTGGTTTGCACGCAATCCGCATGACGGATTCCTCGATCAACCACCCGTGCTAATTCAATTGATTGTTGATCTGGAGGACCTCCCTCAAATAAAGGCGACGCTAACGGTAATAGTTCTGCCATAAGAGTACAAACTCCCTTATCAGGCGTATCTGGATAGGGTTCACCTATATCATATTTAACCCCTGTGAGTATTCGGGTATCTCCTAAAGAAACATCTGCGGATCCTTCAGCCGCAGTAATGGTGTCTGTTTTAATATTGAACTCTCTATACTCCCAAAGATCTCGTCCATCAACCCTATTCCCCTTTTCTAAGTTATTTTTAATGTAATCTTTCTCGATTGTAGAGATTACACGTTTAATATCCATCATGCTTCTTCTTCACCTCCATCTCCTTGAATATCCTCACGGATTTGTATATATTTCCGCTTCAATGCTTCTAATTGTATTTGGTAAACCTTTTCAAGAGCATCCTCTGCCATCGTTAGAAATTCATCAAATTCCGCTTCAGATGCTTTTCCGTCAAATTGTAAAAGTGATAATTCGTCATTAAACCAGGTCATAGCTATAGGTAAATCTGCTTCACCAGCTTTATCTTCTATTCCAGATAAATCTGTTACTAATTTTCCGTCAATCTTTCCAACCGCGCATGAGGTAACCAAGCTTCTCATGGGAACACCAGCATCAGCTAAGGCAAGAGCGGCCACAGTTGTGCTAGCACATCTGGTACCTCCGTCAGCATCTACAACTTCAATAAAAATCTCAAAGTTAGTGCCAGGATATAATTCCAAAAATAGAACCGGTTCTAAGCAATCGGCGACGATCATTGAAATTTCCTTTTCTCGCCTCCCAGGAGCAGGTCGTTTTCTGTCAAATACAGAATAGGTTGTCATTCTATAGAATACTCTAAGAATTCCCTTGTCTGGTTTTGCCAGATGACGCGGGTGTACTTCTCTCGGCCCATAAACAGAGGCGAATATTTTATTATTACCCCATTCTATATATGCCGAGCCATCCGCGTTTTTAATCACACCTACTTCCATTTTAATGTCGCGTAAATCGTTTTTATCTCTACCATCGAGACGTTTTCCGTCTTCTCGAAATAATTTTTCTGGATACTCATCTTGAATTAATAGTCCCATTATTAATTTATACCTCTTTTTTCTTTTTCTTGTTTAAGAAATTCAGCAATTCTATCTGTCAATCCTCGGGTGTGAGCTTCTCTCTCAATTTTGTAGATTGCCTCAATTGCGAGTCGCTCTTGTTCAAAATCGCGGCCTTGTAGCCATATACGCCCGTTTTGTGTTACGAAAATATTGCAATTTGTTTCGCCTTTTAATAACTTAATCATTGATCCGTTCCGTCCGATAATTCGGGGCACTTTAGGGGGATCAATCGTTAAGCAAATACCATCTGTTTTCTTCCCGAGATATTTACCAACAAGCGTTAATTCTGGACTATTAAGCCGATCAGCAGAAATTATCTTAGCTAATAAAACATCCCCTATATCAAACTTCTCCGTGTCTAATTCATCCCTTCTTCGCCTTTTCTTTCGGGGCTTGACCGTATTCTGGGGTCTCAATATTGCTTGATCCATGGCGTTAATATCACATCGGTATTTCACTGGATTTTTATCAACAACTATCGCAATAATTTTATCGCCAGTACGGGCGGTGTAAAACCCTTGAAGGGGGATAACATTTACGTAATTATTCCTAATTTGCTTCAATCCAACTAATACAGAAATAATTTTTGTTCTATCCTTATTTAAAATCGTCCCTCTCCCACGCTTATACGTGTCAAGGTCAGTTGTTAATACCTCTCCAGGAGCTACGATTTCCCGTGTGGTTGAATTATCTTCGATCTCGTCCTCGATCTCATCCTCAGATTTGATTTCTTCATCGTTTTCCATAGTAATCAAAGATTTTTTTACTAAATATTAATATTATTAATTTTTTATTTCTTATATTTTTTCATAATCTCCTATTGATTTTTTATAAAATAAAGAAAACCAAATAGCACATTCTCTAAAAGTAAAGTACTTTTTTTTAAAAGTTCAATAATCTTTCAATGAACTTCTTTTAGAAATAGGGTACTTATAGTAATAAAAAGAGGTTTTGGGACATTGACTGATTCTGCCTATGTTCTCAATAACTTTGTCTGAACACGGCCCCTTGTAAGTTTATTCATCTTATCCATAAGTTCCATTTGAAACCCCGCAGGTAAACTGATTTTAGCAACCCAACTCCCATCTGATTGCCACTCTTCTTGCTTTATTTGGGCATATTGGGCCACAATATTATACCCTTTAGCGGTAAATGATGTGGGAACCTTAATTGCCATTTCGATTTGTTCCATTTTAATAGGAATGATGGTTCTGATCTGCTTGACGACATCATCTACTTGTTCTTCGGCGTTTTTCATTAGATCAACCTTCACATTTGCCTCCTCAATTGCTTTCTCAATACGTTCTGGTGGATGGGGTTTATTATTCTGTGGATTAATGGCGTTTTTACTGATGTTATTAATTATTTGCTTTAGCTTCTTTTCTCGTTCTTCTTCCCGCTGGGTTTGTGTCCATTGTATCTTTCCTTCCAAAAGGATATGAGCACCTATTACATTTCCATCCGTGGTGTCGAATACCGCTTCCATATCTCCATTCGTGGCTTTTTTCCCCCTCCTTAAATCTTCGAATACGACAAAGCTCTCAAAAATGAGTTCTAATGGGATCTTAGGATCATCGACCACTTCTTGTACCGTTAATCGAGACTTTTCCTTTCCTTCTTTAAGTCGTTTGTTTATCTCTTCCCTAACATACTTTTTTGCTTTCCATGCGCGCTCAGGATCCATCAGCATCTCAAATATCCTCCCTCCTTTCTCAATTCGACCGATGATATTATTCCCTAAATCCATTCTCGCACGATCAATCAAAATTTGTTCCCTTCTTTTCTCTTCCTTTAATATTTATTGTAATTTAAGTGAACTTTTCTTACCGTGATAATATGAAAAATAAAAATACGGGTAAAACAATCTTTTTCTTATAACTTAGATAAGAGTTCCTTTTTCTCTTCAAGAGTTAATAAATGGAACTTTTGGTCTTCTATAACATATGCAACATCACATGTGTGTTCATTGAGATTTTCCTCACCCATCACATTTTTCAAGGTCTTTACGGGCAATAACTTAAGATCCTCATCAGAGATATCGCGATCATAGTTTTCCTCTAAGAAGGTCCTTGCTTCATTAGCTCCCGACCCAATTGCGAATGCATAATAAGCCCATAAGGCACCCGATGGATCCGTTAGGTATAAACCGGTATCTCCATTGGGGTTAATTCCACCAATTAGGAACGACACTCCAAAAGGTCGTACCCCGGCATTCTGGGTGTATGCTTGAAGCAATTCACAAATCTTTAGGGTTAATTCCTTAACCGAGATTTTCTCATCGTAATTTAAAATGTTGACTTGGGATTCGACTCTACCTTTATCAATCAAAACGCGAGCGTCCGCAGTCAATCCAGCAATGGCAACGCCGATTTGATCATCAATCTTGAAGATTTTTTCCGAGCCGAACGTTTCTTGCAATTTCATTTCCTTCTTCTCTACTGCGAAGACCACATTATTATTGTTTCTGGCGCAAATCGCAGTTGTCCCCCGACGAACCGCCTCTATGGCGTACTCAACTTGGAATAGCCTGCCTTCGGGACTAAATTGGGTGATAGCCATATCGTAGCCCCTACCTTGTTGTGAAAACATGTTTCATTAACCTCTTTTAAGTCCTAATACTTTCAGAAAATATTAGTGAAATTTTTATAATTATTATTTTTTAAAGTAAAATAATTGTAATAAATTTTTAGATTTTAATTACTAGGGTAAATCATAGTAGCCAAAAATCAGGACAAATCTGGACACTATAAAAAAATATAGAATATCGAGATATTATCACTCCCGTTTCGGTATCTGAAACCCGATTTTGTAGGAAAAATGGGAAATATCTTCTAAAGAGGTGCCCCTTGCCTCTAAAAGCATATATTCAATGTTTTTATCTCCATTTTACAGTAAAGTGGAGGGGATGTCCCCAAATGTCCAAATTTTTAGCAACGGTTCTCTAAGATCTCTGGGAATTTAATATCTATATGAAAAGAAAAATAAAAAAAATAAGGGTCTGTTTATAATTCTATTTTTACCTATTAATCTCTTTAGCTTTTTTGATCTCCTATATTGCTAACTGTTTCTTTCACATCCTCCAATGTGACGCCCTTCAGTTTGATCATCTGACAAATGAAGATTAACGAGCTCGCCACAATTCCCGCTAAGTACCACAATTCAATGGACCAAAATAGACCTGAAATTGCGGAATAAAAGGGCAAATTAAAGAGATAAGAGAAAATACCGATAATCGCCACAGAAATTATAGAAATTAACAGACAAAGGCGCTCGTAGGGTTCAGGATCCTCGTCAAAGATGAAAAACTTAATCCAGAATACAAGACATACGAACATAATTGGCGTAAAGATGAGAGATCCTATGCCCAAGAGCAATAAAAGGTACACCGCAAATTTACTCCTCCAAATCTCGAGAATCTCCTTTATTGTTGTCTGGTCTTGAATCTCTACTTTCGCATATTGCATTCTAAACGAAAAGTATTTTTTCTTCGCCCCCCGCCCTACTTTTTTCGCACCACGCTTTACACGGGTGAAGATCCCCTCATCCACAGCGCTTTGAAATTCTTCCCTTATTAAGGGAATAATGTATAGCGACAGGGAAATTGAGATGATACCGAAGGCAAACAAGAGAAGGTCAGTCCAGAACGAAATATCAGTAGTGCTTGTGGATGTCGGTGACAGGCTAGAAACAATTTTATAGGTCCCAAAGATAATCAGGATTACGGGGATTATAACTTGAATGATAATAAACGCATTTACCTCACGCTTTCCGACCTTATCCTTTATCAAGTTTAGAAGAACCAGAAACAGGTTGGTAATAGTTAAAATTAGCCCAAAACCCGATAAAAATTTCAGCACCCAGAAAAATATGAGGAACGTGTAATTTAACACCGTGATCTCGAATACAAAGAGCAACAGAAATAGGACGATCATCAGAACGGTGGAAATAACTAAGCCTATTAAGTAAAAAATGTCGTATTTTTTGAGTTTCATATTACATACAAATAATGATTTATATTAAATCTTTCAAAAAAAAATTCCTCAAAAGCCATAAAAAGCCCAGCTTTTCCGGAAAATTAGATCAAAAATGCCCTTTTATTCACGAGAACCGACCATTCTAAGAGGGTAAGCCCCGTCTCACGTCCAATATGAGCAACCAAATAATCCCCGTCCTTAGTTATGGAGCCAACAAGATTTCCCCTCTCCCCTGTCAAATTCTTCGCGGCAAATTGTAATTCCTCACTCTTTAATACCGCATATCGCTGATTTTGGAACATAATGGATGGTTCTTTTTCCCTCCACGCTTTCATTAGTGCTTTAAACACGCCACCATCTAAAGCTTTTTCGGCGGAAATATGATAATGAAAGACAATTTCTGCTTGGGGATTGATCAGATAAATCATCTCAATCCCCTCATATTCGCTTAATTCCTCAATAATCTTTTGAAACTCTTCTTTTTCCATATATAATCACCTTGCGATGAAAAAATTCACTCTTTACTCAAACATAACAATTCATCCATTTAAACTTTGAGTTATGAAGAGTTTTATTAGAAGAAATCTTACAAGGTGCTTTATTACTTTTTTGGCCCTGCTCCCTCTTATCCCTAATTTCACTATTTTATCGCATCCACAGCATTTTATGGTAGATGAGATTACATAACTTCAAAAATTTTGCTACCTTTTCTTATGGGAGACCATGGTTGTTAGAATCATATTAAGCGATAAATTATATAATTTTTCAAACGAACGCGAGAAACGAGATCTCCTTTCACGGTATTTAAAATACCTGCAGGGGTTAATCCAAGGGTTTTCCAATACAGAGGTTAGGGTCCGAAAGGTCCGAGATGAGGATAAGCGGGTGGAATTGCTGATTAAAGGGCCCGATGAAAACTTTATAAAAAACATCTTCCGCGCGGAGGTTGGGGGAACGCGTCAATTTAAGGATCTTCAAGTGGGAGAAGTGCTCCAAGGCACTTTAATAGATGTGGGAAAGGTAGGTTTCGGTCTATTTGTCGATTGCGGGATTATTAAACCCACCTCAGATGTGTTGATCCCATTGTTTACACTGCGAGAACAACTAGGCGCTGGCAAAAGGATTTCGCTAAACGAAATCGTACACGCCTATGATTTTATTGATTACTTTCCCTTGGTTGTGAAAGTAACGGAAATTAATGTTGAAGACCACAACATAAAAGCAGAAATCGCACCCGACAGTTTGAAGATTTTTAAAAAAATTATGGCAGAGAATATTGAAGGGTTGGCTATTTGTGGTGAGACAAAAGGGCAATTTAAGAAGGCACTTATCAGAGAAGGACACCTCCACGATATTATTACCCTAGAACGATACGGGTTCCTTGAGCACTTGGCTCTGCTTACTGGCAATACAAGTGCGCCGGGGGTAATCGCGCAGATCGGCAAATACCTCCCGGGCTGTAAATTTTCCGTGCTCAACCCAAAACGAATGAGCGCTCTCAAGGAAGATTAAATAAAAGGAAAGAGAAATAGTGAGCCCGGAGAGATTCGAACTCCCGACCTTCGCGGTGTAAACGCGACGTCATAGCCAGCTAGACTACGGGCTCATTTATTATTCCTTATGTGCCTTTATTTATAAACGGTAAAATTGGCGCTCAAGGTGGGAGTTTCTGGTGGAAGATTATGTATCAGCACCATTCGAACCCACGCGCCCGCATGGGCACTGGTTTAGCAGACCAGCGCTTTTGGCAAGTTCTACCAGCTAAGCGACTTGAGCTGTTTTTTTCAAAATTTTTTATAACATTAAATAAAATAAATGTTTTAAAATAAAATTTTTTATCTGAAATAGAAACTAAAGATGTAATCCTTGCGATGATTTCCGTAACAAAATATATAAAATAAAAGGAATAATTTATGCTTTTTTGTCAAATAAGACCTTGACAAATGTTGATTTAATATTTAAGTTAATGAACTTTCATAACCAACTCTATGAGTTTTCACAGATTTTAGATTTCGTCTTATATGGAGATTGTTTAATATGTATATTTTTAAGTTTTTTGGTGCAATCTTTATAAGCTAACCGATCTTGTGTTTAAAAAATGAAATTCTCTAAAAGTAATAAAATATTCAGGATGCCTTCTATAAACTGAAAAATATTCTTCATAATTATTTTTAAGCCAATCTTTTTGTATCTCAAATGATTTTTTTGTAAAAAAACATTTTTTAATAACATACTTAGCTCCCTTAAGAGATTTAGAATGTTCTTCAAAAGTTTTAACAATGTAAACACGAATACGATCACCAAAAATATTAGTACCGCCTATATATCCAGAATTATCAGAAATTATTGAATTTAAAAAACATTCTTTAAGGTAATTAGCTTTCTGAGTTAGTTTTATATAATATTTTTTATTATTAGGGGAAATGTCTCCTGTTCTTAGAGATGACATTATAAACATAAGACGATTCCACTCTTCATGAATAGCAAGCTGAATCACTTTACGAAAGTTATTACGAATTTGTATCAACTTAGGATGATTGAGACTAAACAATCTCGGAGGCGGTAAATTCTTTTTAACCATATGTGTATCACAAAAAAATAATAAAACATTTATATATAACTAAAATACTCAAAACTTATTGCAATTTTAAATTACAATAAGGCTCCAATAAATCGAAAATTGACATTAATCTAACTTCATGATACTGATTAATTACACAATAATTTCTGATTAACCACTCCCAAGCGTCATCGGAATTAACTTTTCCAAAAACATTCCATTTTATATCTGGACTCTCGCCCGTTAACCAAGAATATCTTACTACTCTTTCTACTAAACTTACATAATTTTCAAAAAATTCCGATTGACCAAGTGAATTTATAAACCAATCCCTTAAATTTAATGTTTTAGAATTAAAATCATCTAGACGTTTTTTGTATTCTTGAATGAAATTACTAAAACCCAATGAATCAAATTCAAAGCCATAACTAGATTCACCGTTCTCTTCAACTAAGGGAGCCCAAATAAAGATTTCATCGCTGGAATCAAAACCAGCGCGATCCAAAAATATATAATCAGATAATTTTTTTGTCATAAACTCTTGCTTCAAATTTTCAATAGAAAATTCTATATCACTAAACGCTAATTGATAAAGATGATACATACGAGCTTGAATAATTAAATTGAAAAAATCTTCACCTTCATGACCATGTAACTCATTATAATGGGGTTGAGCAGATAAAGGAGCTAACATAAATTTAAAAGATGTTTTCCAAATACTACTTTCTCCATTCTCGATAAACTTATAAAAATTGGCAAAGAAGGAATTACCTTCAAGATGCGCCCTTACCACTCCTTGATCTGTAGAACCAGGCGATGCATCACCATTAAGTTGACCTTCACCAAAAAATGAACAAGTAAAAGGACATAAACCTTTAGTGATTTTCATCATTTCAAAAATTTGATAAGTTTTAACTTCAGACAACATAAAATAAACAGAATGAGTTGAAGTCACACTCGTTAATCCTCCCGTTTTAGGAGCAACTTTATAATACAAATTATATTTATCGATTAAATTTTTCAAAGAGCCCATGGAATGCCATTGGTTTAAGGAAATAAGTTTATCAATAATTAATTTGCATAACTCTCTACTCATAGGAAGACCTGAAGCAAAAACCTTTTTAAACAACTGTCTATATTGATTATTCTCAAGATCCCCTTTAATAAAACCCCCTAAATCATCAATAGTAAAATATTTCTCAGTCATTCCACCTTTATAATCATTAAGAAGACCATTTGTTTCTTCATTATACTTATTTAAAACAATCAACGTATCAAAAATTAAATCAAATAATAATCTATTATTTTCCGTGCCTAAAGATCTACGCGGATAATTATTCCCCCTAAAATCTATATGCAAACTACTTAAAAACCCATAATCCCTCAACTTATGATGAACTAAATTTCTTATGTGTACTTTGAAACTACTATAATCGAAAATATAAGAACCCTTAAAGTTGACCTCAGAAATCACATCAGGATCAATGGAATAACAAGATAAAAGAAAATTAATGTATGAAGATAATGTGGAGAATTTCCTATTACTTGACTTTCAAAGATAGAAAATTTTTAAATTTTATTTTCCTT
>CAZDJH010000002.1:0-8646 GCA_964505645.1 uncultured archaeon
TCAAAAATAATGACGCTTCCCTGAGGGCGCTTTCGAACGGGTGCATAGATAAGCGTTACGTCCATCCGTTCGATTTTCATTTGTTGAAGCAAACGGAATTTGATGATTGGAATTCAATCTATAATTTAAAGACGAAAAATATACAATCATATCTAAATATTAAAGGATAAATCCTGTATCATTCTATATTATTTCCTAAAGATATAGATTCAATTTTTTTCTTCTTGGGATTATAGAAATTGGTTAAAAATTGATATTTAAACAAAATATTCAAGTTCCCTCTGAGCTCGAACCGGTTTTCCAACATACCCTCATATACATCACCGAAATTTCGGATGAATTTATATAGGTCCTTAACGGAGTTAAAAATAAGCGATGCATCTGGGTCATCTACCTTATATTTTTCGTAATTTACCGTTCCATTTCCATCAAAGATCAGAGAGCGCGTAACCACATCATCCTTGGTATGGATGTTTATATCCGCCTGAAAGTTAGATACAAACCGATGAAATAACGAATTTTTCTCATTTAATTTGACAATTTTTTTATTAGAATAATCCAATAATACGCTTCCAATTATTTTATAAAACCAATTCTTTATTTGTCCCATTTATACGTCTAATTTTATTTTTCCATCTTTTTTACTTACATTTGCATAATAGCACGGTTGATGATTTCGTCCTTCATATGGTTGTTTAAGTCGTTAAAATATGCAGTATATCCACTGATCCTTACCATTAAATCGGAATACTCCTCAGGATGTTTCTTAGCCTCAATCAACGTCTCGGCATCTTGAATGATATACTGGACTTGCATTCCGCCCTTGGAAAAATAGCCCTTGAAAAGAGAAATAAACATGTCTTTATTTTTCTCCACATTAAAAAGCGATCTATTAAATTTCATGTTCAGCGCCATCCCATTAGGCATTTTATTGCAATCCAAGATCGATAGACTGTTAAATACTGCCGTCGGACCATTCTTTTGTGTTTTAGAAAAAGGGGTTAATCCACTTGTAAAGGGTTCGCCGTCCAGTTTACCGTTAGGAAACGCCCCAGTAACCTTACCAAATCCGCTGTGAATCGTCATAGACCAGTATCCCGGTAAATAACCCCCGCCGCGATAATTATTAATTTTACTACTTGTCTCATAGAGAAAATCAATAAGCTGTTGTCCTATTGCATCAACTTTTTGCTTATTATTTCCGAAATGGTCGATTCTATTAATAATGTATGAGTATTGCTTTTCATAACGCTCAAAATTGCATTCTAACATCTCTGCTACTTGTTTTAAGGAGAATTTATTATCAATAAAAACCAATTGCTTAATTACATATAATGAATCAATTAAATCGGCGAGTGCTATAAAGGCAATTCCCGAGGAATTGTACTTTGCGCCACCCTCCAATAAAGGAGTAGCCGATTGGATTGGTCCCTCAAAAAGAGCGTTTAAGAGCGGTTGGGGGTGGAGGTATTTGTAAATTTCGCCACAGATATTATTAAGGCGAGTGGCATTTCGAATAATATACTGAAATTGTTTCTTTATTGCGCTATAAAACGCCTCAAACGATTTAAAGCCGGATAACAACCCGGTCTTTGGGCCCAAGTTTTTTGAATGATTTGACCCGCCGTTATGCATTGCTAAAATAAAAGGGGCCATACAATTAATCAAAAGTGCCCCCGTATGTCCAAATTGCTTCCCGGGAGAGTTTGGTTCCAGGCATCCCACTTGGGCATAGTTATTGGCATCAAATTGGTTGATTCCAACCTTCCGAAGGGCGGGAACGACCGCTTGGTCGCTGATTAACGAAGGGGTGGATCCTGTATTAAAGATGACCTCTGCGACTCGCTGAGTATATTCTTTGGGATCATCCTCCCGTATTCGGGCGTTTAAATTGGGGTCTCTCACCTTTAAGAGTTCCATAACATCTAAGCAGAGAAAAGTTGTTTCATTAACCGCATTCTCACCATCTTCAGTACATCCCCCAATCGTGATAGCTTGGTTTGAACCAGTTGCTCCAAACAGTAATTCTCCGCTTTCCGGCACCATCGGAATATTATCCCCGATCTTAAGCCAAAAATGAGCCAATAAATCAAGGGCCCGCCTTCTTGTGATCTTACCATCTTTTAAGTCATTAATATAATAGGGATTAATCAGTTGATCGATCCGACCTATCGAAAACCCAACATTATTCTGCTCTTGGTATAAGGCATTCATACAGGTCCAAATGCTCTGTAGTGCCTCTCGAAAGGTCTCAGCCGGCTTTGCGGGGACTTTCTTACATATTTGAGCGATTATCTCCAATTCCTCGCATCTTTCCGAGTCCTCACAGACTTTAAGCTGTCGCCGAGCCTCCGCGCTTAAATTCTCTGCATATTCTATAACTCCCTCTAACGCTGTGATCATTGCATTATAGAATATCCTTTCTCCACCTGAAGAATCTTTCCGTTTTATAACGATTCGTTCAATAA
The DNA here is from genome assembly GCA_964505645.1 of uncultured archaeon. Taxonomy (GTDB): domain Archaea; phylum Asgardarchaeota; class Lokiarchaeia; order Sigyniarchaeales; family SOKP01; genus TEKIR-8. Next base: position 2,469 of record CAZDJH010000002.1, read on the forward strand.
TTCCTTCAATGCCGAGCATTAAAACCCTCTGATAATCGGGGATGGTATGGCTTTGGCAGTTGTATTTAGATACCATGTAGAGAAAGAGTTTTTCGTGGAGGCGATAACTGGTGTCATCATCGCTCAACTTTTTTCGGACAAGCTCGGGGATGTTCTTATTCATCCAGAAGGGCATAATGTCCTGGTCGAGTTTTAGAATTTCCTGAGCAGTGAGTTGGTAGGGATTTTTCTCCCTTATGGGAAGGGAAAGCAACTCGGGCCATATCCCTAAACCCAAGAATTCGGGATAGAATAACACACCCTTCCGTTTCGATGTGGTAGAGCCCGCGAGTAGGTCGTTCGGAAAGATGTTCGGTCGCTTATGTTCAAGGATGTATCTCAAGGTTTCTGCTTGCCGAGTCATGGGGTCGTTATAATCCAAGCCCCCTTTCTGCCTTAAAAACTCCAGCATTAATTCTGCTCTCTCGATGCAGAACTCAACCTCCCCTTGCACCGTGAATTCGCGGAATTCCATCAGCCCGGGAAAGTCATCTAAGGATACACCCGCTTGATTTGCCCCAATATTAACAGCCTTCTCGTTTTGAACAGCCATAATGTGCCTTCTGCGATATTGTTAAAATTACTCAAAAAATCCTACATATAAGTAAAACCCCCTTAGTTATAAAAATTCCCCCCGATATTTTGAAAATGATTGAATGAAAAATAATAATAATAATAGATATGGTTATTGCAGAGAATTTTCTCGCATTAAAAATGATAAAAATATATTAGTCTCAATTGATATATTTTCATACAAGAGAGTTATTATTATGATGGTTCCAAAATCTATAGAGCAAATCGCTGAGAAATATGGAATTGTTTTGGTATATCTTTTTGGTTCTAAAGCTAAAAACACGAATTCCAACCTAAGCGATATTGATATAGCGGTATTACTTGAAAACAATAATGAAGATCGGCTAAAAGATATAGTCTTCCTTAGCAATTCAATATAGGGTCATCTCTGAAGGAAGAGTCTATAAACATTTTCAAGAAGGTCTTACTGATTTTGAGACGTTTATAAGATATATCATTTCTTATTTGAAAGCTTCCTAGTATAGACTATTAGGATATATATTGTTTGCTTATCAAAAAGTTATGATTGTTTTGATATGGTCTCTGTTTTTGCTATAAGAATCGAATGCTTTTTGAATTTCTATAAGATTATACCGAGCAGAAATTAAGCCCTTCACATCGATCTCTCCTGAGTTTAACCCTTCTATCGCTTTTTCGAAGGGACCGCATCGACTTGTATAAATTGTGATTTCCCGAATCACGATGTCGGTAATATTAAGGGGTACTTCTAAGCCGTGGGTGCTTTTAATATGAATCTTTCCTCTCGTCCGACAGGAGGCAGTGATATCATCCAGCGCATCCGAACTTCCGGTGGCATCTAAAACGATATCGGCACCAATTCCATTTGTATAATTTTTAATTGTTTCTGGTATACTTTCCGTTTTTAATCGGTTTATGCGATATTCTGCTCCGTAGGATTTCGCTAAGTCTAATTTTTCATCGGACTCATCGACCGCAATCAGCGTTAATCCCATTGCTTTGGCAACTTGGGTGATTAACAATCCTAATTTTCCCAATCCGAAAATAGCCATAATATTATCATCTTCCTCAATAGGCATTAGTTCAAAAGTTTGATAAGCCGCTGCAAGAGGTTCAATAAATGTGGCTTCCTCATAACTCAAGGAATCGGGGATTTCATGAACGAGGTATTCATTAACCGCAATATATTCCGCAAAAGCACCATCTATATCTATTCCAATCGCTTTTCTGCTCACGCACTGGGTATAAATCTTTCTATTACAATAATAACAATTAAAATCGATATTAGTATTGATTTCTGAGGTGACACGCTTCCCAATCCAAGTTTTATCTATCTTCTGACCCACCTCAACCACTTTTCCCGCAAATTCATGTCCTAAAATTAATGGGGTGGATATTTGATAATTTCCTTGGGCGATTGCCAAGTCGGTTCCACAAATACCCGCACATTTCACCTCAATTAATATCTGAGATTCTTTTGGGACTGGTTTAGGGACTTCTTTAACTAAAACCTTAAGACCATCATATACTGCTCCTTTCATAGGCATATATCTCTTTAAATAAAAGCTAATCTATAAACTGTATTACTCGATGTGCTATTTTTTGCTATTAGATTTTATAAAAAATTTAAGAATAGAGTTATATTAGTAATCTTATATATTGTTCTTAAAATTTTGGTTATTTTATTAAAGTTTATCTATAAAAAACAGAAGAAAAATATATAAGATATTTGACAGGGTGTTTTAACAATTAAAAGTGTAAGAAAAAGTAATAAATTCAAAGTATTGGTGTTGGGTGTGTTTTTTCTTGGAGCAGCTTTCTTCCTATTTTATCCAAACATAACTTCCGAGACAGAAGATTTTGATAATGAAGATTTTAACTATGTATTTAACTTAAAGAATCCTTCTATGGCAGTCATACAAGGTGAACTTAATGCTGATTCAGAATGGACTTTAGGAGGTGTATCTGGGGCACCTCAAGTGCCCTTAAAGCAGTACACACTGCTTTTACCTCCTGATATTGACCCAGATACCGTTGAAATAAATATTCTTGAGGAGAAACTGATAAATATTGATGGAAAATTTAATTATAATCCAGCACCTTATCCTGTTGCGGTTTTGAAAAACCAAGATACAATTAATACTGCCAAACGCCAAGAAGAAGTATATGAAAAGGATGAATATTGGCCTTCACACATTATTAAATCCGTAACGGTGGATAAAATGCGGATCGCGACCGTCTTAAAGTTTTCTTTTTACCCCATTCAGTTCAATCCCGTACTAAGGACAATAAAACAACATAAAGACGTAAAGATCTCGATCTCAGGGGATATTAAAGGGCTTGATATAAATGATCCCCTTACAAATCGGTTTTTAAATGATTTTCAAGCATCTTTTGATAACTTTGAAGAAATGATTCCCTACTATTCTCACAATAATGATGATTCGCTTTTAAAGATAAGTTCTCAATCCTCTTCTGAAGTTCCAAATTCGACCTATGTTATCATAACAACTAATGAAATCGAATCTAATAGCCAAAAACTCGATGATTTTGTCCGATTCAAGGAGGCTCTTGGATTAAATGTATGTGTGATAACTGAGGATGAATATGGTATAGATGGTGGAAAACAAAGGGCTCTAAATATTCGGAGTTGGCTAGAAAACCATTGGCAACCGTATTCTATTGAATATGCTCTATTAATTGGAGATCCCGACCCTGATGATGATTCTGATGGGTTTGACAGCTATGGTGATATTCCCATGTTAATGTGTTGGCCTAGATACGGTTCTATACGATATAGAAAAGCTCCTACGGATTATTTCTACGCTGACTTGACTGGAGATTGGGACAGTGATGGCGATGGTTACTATGGCGAATGGAGCAGCGATGGTAAACATGGAGACCTAGATATAGACTTTTTGCCAGAGGTTTATGTGGGACGGATTCCTCTCTATGCCTCAGATTATACATCCTTAGACAATATCCTTCAAAATATAATAGAACACCATAATAATGCGGGTTCAGAAAAAAACAATATGCTCTTGCCAATGGCGATTTCTAATTATGAAAATGAAGATGATGGAGGGCATAGCAGAACCGACGGTTTACACTTACCCGAGTATATATATAATAGTACTTTAAGTCCCTTAGGGATGAACGATACCGTTTTATATGAAGGGGGTGGGCTCAATTCCGTAAATTCCACGGAGTTTCATTATGGTATCCCTATAAATAATACAAATGTGATAGAGCAAATGAATAACGGTCATGGAGCGGTATTTTGGTGGGGGCATGGCAATTCAGTCGCAGCATTGCGCAAGGTCTGGGAATCTGATTCCGATAGCGATGCTCTCCCTGAATCTAGCGAAATGGAATGGAGTTCATTTATTCACGAAGATAATATGAGTTCGCTTGAAACAGATCAACCCTCTTTTATTTATCAATCTTCTTGCTTTAATGGATATCCGGAAATTGAAAGCAATCTCGGCTATGCGCTCTTGAAAAGGGGCGCTGCTATAAGTACGATTTCAGCCTCTCGGGTAAGTTGGTATTCTGTTGGGACTTGGAATCCATCCATTCATACCTCTTCTTCGGATAATGCGGGAATTGGATACAATTATATGAAAAACCTCTTAAAAGATAAAATGCCTGCTGGAAAAGCGCTATATACATCGAAAAGTTCTGGAGGTGATGGCTTTGAAGGCAGCAGCTGGATGAATAAAATGGTTTTCAACTTATACGGAGACCCTCAACAAGAATATTGGGGCTCAACTTCACCAAATCAGCCTAATAACCCCACTCCGGCAAATGAAGCAACAAATATTACGACAAATCCCACTTTATCTATAAGCGTCTCGGATCCAGACGGAGGGCTGCTTGATGTCGCATTCTATAATGCCTTAGATGATACTTTAATTGGTCGAGATTTAGATGTGCCAAGTGGGTCTCTTGCTTCAGTAAATTGGTCAGACCTGCAATCGAGAGCGATTTATAAATGGTATGCGATCGTTGGAGATGGTAATAGTACCTCCCAATCGGATACCTATAATTTTACGACAACCTACTCTGAAGACAACTACGAAGCAAACAATAACCTAGCCTCTGCATATGACTTAACTTCCCATGAGAATACCTGGCTTAGCTCTATTAACGGTTCGGGATATCAATGGGATAAAGATTGGTATAAGATTTCTGCTGATTCGGGAGAACTTTTTATTAATGCTGAAATCGTGTTCAATCATTCTGAAGGAAATATCGAGGCCGCCATTTTAAATAGCTCGGGTGATCCATTAGCATATGGAGTTTCATTGACCGATAATGAAACCCTCAATTATTTAGTGCCTTCCAACGGAACTTATTATTTAGTTGTCAGCGGCGAAAATATAGGAACCCATTATAAATTATGGTGGGATGATTCCGCAGCTCCCAGCGATGATAATTACGAGGAGAACGATTACTTGGGAACTGCCCATAACCTCTCATCCCACGAAGGCGAATGGTTGAAGGATAATAACGATTATGGAATTCTGTTAGATAATGATTATTATGAAATATCTGCTGATCCTGGTGCCCTATTTTTAAATGTAGAGTTAATATTTAATCACTCGGACGGCAATATGGATCTCGCACTTTATAATAGCAGCGGGGATAGGATCTTGGAACGGAGGTCAGTTACGGATAATGAATCCTTAAGCTGTCTAGTGCCAACGAGCGGAAGCTATTATCTTTGGGTCTTAGGGGAAAATTCTGGTAACAATTACAACCTTTGGTGGAATAATACTGCTGCCCCCTCTGATGATAATTATGAGGAGAATGATCACTTAGGCTCGGCGTATAATTTGAGTTCTAATCAAAACAATTGGTTAAGTGCAGATAAAGGGACTGGAATTCAATTGGATGCCGATTGGTATGAAATTTATGTGGATTCTTCAGAATTGTATGTGAAAGCGGAACTGGAGTTTAACCACTCTGAGGGTGATATTGAACTCGGATTATATAACAGTTCTGGAACTCTACTCACTTTGGAAAACTCAGACACGGATAATGAATCGTTGAATTATCTCGTTCCCAATGGAACCTATTATCTTAAAGTGTTTGGGGAAAACTCTGGAAATGGTTATAACTTATGGTGGGATGCCATTGCTACACCTTCCGATGATAATTATGAGGAAAATGATTTCTTATCCTCAGCTTACGATTTAACCGGATGGGAAGGCGAGTGGCTAAGCAATATAGAGGGGTTAGGGAATCAATCGGATGATGATTGCTATGAGATAGAAAGTACCGATGATTATTTCCTAAGAATCGATTTGTCGTTTTACAGTTTTGAGGGTAATATTGATATCGAATTATATGATTTTAGGGGCACTTTTGTTAGTTCATGGGATTCGCTTGCAAGTAATTTTACATTCTATTATGAACTTGATGAAGATAAAGCCTATTACTTGATCATCGGTGGAGAAAATAGTGGAACACTCTATGATCTCAGATGGCAAAGAATGGGATCCGCTCCAGACGATAACTATGAGGATAATGATTCTCCAGCGACCGCCTATGACTTTTCTGCGAATGAAAGTACTTGGTTGAG
>CAZDJH010000002.1:8656-33313 GCA_964505645.1 uncultured archaeon
ATCAAGGGATATTATCAGATGGGGATCCGGATTATTATAAGATTTATGTAGATTCAGGAGATTATCTTATTCAAGCAGAATTAGTATTTAATCATTTACAAGGAAATATTGATCTTGAATTATACGATGCCGATGGGAGTTTACTTGATGAGAGCAAATCAAATAGCGACAACGAGTCGATATCATACTTCTGTAGAGAAAACGGTACCTACTATCTCCGCATTTTGGGCATTTATGGCTATTTCACCACTTATGACCTCTGGTGGGATGATATTCCCGAAGATCTTTATGAGGAAAACAATCTCTGGACGGCCCCTTATAACTTATCTGCTTACGAGAATACGTGGCTAAGTACTATTAATGGTTCAGCTGTCCAAGGGGATCAAGATTGGTATGAAATCTCTGTTGGTTCTGGATTGTTGCAGCTTGAAGTCAAAGTTACCTTCAACCATTCGGAAGGAGATATAGATCTCGATCTGCGGGACTCTAACGGCAATTATGTTGATAACAGTTGGTCTTATACGGACAATGAGTCGTTAAATACTCTTGTACCTTCTAGTGGAACCTATCTTTTAACTATATTCGGAGATAATAATAGAAATCGGTATGATCTTTGGTGGTATACTTCTATACCCCCACCTGATGATAATTACGAGGAAAATGATGATTATTCAACAGCCTATAATTTATCTTCCTATGAGGGTACATGGCTAGACTCAATTAATGATACTGGAATGCAATGGGACCAAGATTGGTATGAGATTTCTGTAGATCCGGATGAACTTTACATTACTGTCGAGATTGTCTTTAATCAACTGGAGGGAAATATAGATGCTGCTCTTTGTAATGGTTCAGGTCATGCTTTAGTCTATGGGACGACATTTTCCGATAATGAATCGCTTAGTTATATTGCCCATTCTGCGGGGAGATATTATATTGCTATTGGAGGGGAAAATGCCGGAAATAATTATACCCTTCAGTGGTATACTTCTATACCCCCACTTGATGATAATTACGAGGATAACGATGATTTAGGCTCTGCATATGACTTAAGCGCAAATGAAGCCACTTGGTTAAGTATGATTAATGGCTCGGGGGTAAAACTGGACGAAGATTGGTACAGAGTTTATGTCAATCCGGGCGAATTACGTCTAAGGGTAGAGTTAATATTTAATCACTCGGACGGAAATATCAATATGATCCTCAGTAACGGTACTGAGGGTTCGGACGGGTGGTTAGATATGTCTTTTACGGGCTCAGACAACGAATCAATAAACTATGTGGTCCCCTCAAGTGGATTCTATTATTTAAGGATTATTGGGGATAATACTGGAAGTAATTATGACCTCTGGTGGGAAGATTCGGTCTATTCGACCGATGATTCTTATGAGGAAAACGATATATGGCAAGATTCCTATGACCTCACTTCTTATGAAGATATATGGTTGCGTTCTATTAATGGTGAAGGTGTACAGAAAGACGATGACTGGTATAAAGTCCAAGTCGATTCGGGAGAATTATTACTCAAGGTCATACTGCAATTTAATAATTCGGACGGAGATATTGACCTCGATATCTATAAGTACGATGGAACACTAACTTTAATAGCTAAAAGCCATACGGGGAATGATGTAGAATCTATAAGTTATGAAGTTTCCACAAACGGCACTTATTACATCAGAATCTGGGGTGCGAATGCTGGAAATACCTATAAGCTCTGGTGGGATGATACTATTCCGACTGATGATGATGGAATACCTGGCTTTGAATTTAGTGCGCTTTTGATGATACTTGGAATTTCCGTTGCGGTGCTATTAATCAGTAAGAAGGAGCTTTTTAATTCTAAACAATAATTACCTTATCCTTTTTTATTTTTTTTTATCTCTTATTATTTTGAGTGTAAATCTTTTTTTCCCAATACAAGATATAGAATATAGGCATAGAAATAGATGGAATTAGCCAATTTATGTTATATTGTTAAAAATCTAAAAAGAAAGGAAAAAAGGAAAAAAATTAGTTTAATAAGATATTAAAAAGTAAAAGGAAGATATTATTCCTTATAGAGTGGATCCGCTTCTTGGAGTGCTCTCCGCTGCACCTTACCGAGTACATTCTTGGGAACCTCGGGGATAAACTCAATTTGCGTCGGAACCTTCCATTTGGTAATGTTTTTCTCTGTCCATTCAATTAATTCTTTTTCTGTGATCTTACCGTGCCACTCTGGCTCCAGCGCGACCCAAGCCTTAATGATCTCCCCAACTTTACCCTCTGGATCGGGAAGTCCTGCCACGGCTGCTTCGTTTACGGCCTCGTTCTTCATGAGCATCTCTTCCACTTCCTTGGGAAAGACCGAATGTCCGGCCATTTTAATCAGCTGCTTCTTTCTATCACGAATGGTGATTAACCCATCTTCGTTCATGAATCCAATATCTCCCGTTCTGAGCCACATTCGCCCGTCCCATTCTTGAAGTGTATCTTGTGTTTCCTTTGGTTGGTCTAAATAACCCTTCATTACTTGAGGTCCGCAGACACATATTTCTCCGGTATTTTCTTCCCCATATTTTGATCCCGGTGTACCATCTGCGATTGGTCCACCACTTAAATCAGGTGCATTCGTATCAAATATCGCCCAATCCGTTCCAGGGATTGGCATTCCAATATTACCTAACGGAGATGGCTCGAATAAGCTTCCGGAACTGACAACAGGACTGGCCTCGGAAAGCCCATACCCTTCGACTATCACACCGCCCGTGTTCTTCTGAAACTTTTCTTGAACAGGGGCATGAAGTGGTCCCGCACCGGAAATGCATTTTTCTATTTTCCCCATAATATCATACTCATTTAAATCAGGAAATTCTGCGAGGCGCTTAAAAAGAATTTCTGCCCCGACATATGCTACTCCATTGGGAGCGGGTAATTTTTCTATGGTTTCAACTAAATCCTCGATTTCGGGCGGGACTGGAAAGAGCATCATCCAACCTCCTAATCCGATACAAGTATTCATAACAGCCGTCATTCCAAAAGAATGGAAGAGCGGCAATACGCCTACGTCTGCCATACCTGGCTCCTCGCCACCTAACCAATTCACACATTGTATAGCATTGGATACCACATTGAAATGAGTAAGATTAGTTGCCTTTGGTACGCCAGTTGTTCCGCCTGTCATGATATAGGTTGCGGTTTGTTTAGTGGGATCAAATTGAACATTTGGAATGTTTATAGGTGTTTTTATAAGATCCATGAACTCATAGGTCGGTTGGAAGTCAACATCTCCTTTTGGGATCTTACCGATTAATTTACCTAAAAACTTGATAAATCCTGATAACCCAGAAGCTAAGTCAACTAAATTTGTTGAGATAATGAACTCAATATCAATTTTAGAGATTATAGGCTCAAGTAAATCTTCATATAGTCCATCTAAAATGATCAACGCTTTTGCCTTGGTTATTTCGATATGGTGTAAGATTTCGAGCGGTTTATAGGTCGGGTTAATTCCCGTGGCAATTACTCCTATTTTCGCACATGCAAAATAGCTGATCACATATTGAAAGCTGTTGGGCAACAGAAATCCGACACAATCGCCCTTTTTCAAGCCTAAATCGTGGAGTGCGGTTGCTAACGCATCTATATACTTTCCCGTCTCTTCGTAGGTCATCCACGTTTCTAAAAACCACATGATGTTATCATCGCCGTACTTTGCTCTCTGCCTCTCAAAAAATTCACCTAACGAAATTTCCTCAAAATCTAAATTCTTCGGAACTTTTTCGGGCCAGTAAGTCTTGAACCACGCTTTATCCTCATTCACATGAAATTCTGCCATAATTTTATTCTCCAATTCTCTTTTTTGTTTTTTATATTGCTATTTTATTAATTAATTACCTATTAGTTTTATAATTAGGTTTTATTGTTTTTTAATTTTATTTTTTCTCCTTATCTTTTTCACCTTCGAAATGAAATAAGATAACTTAGTGTAAAAAAAAAGAGATTTAAAATGGATAAGTATCTATTATATTAAACTAAAAGGTTTTGGAGGGATTAATTTTCTTTTGGTTCTTCACCATCATCATACTTATTTGGTTTAAGCTTTTTAGAGATCTTAGTAGTCAACTTCTCGCTTTTTTCTTCTTTTTCCTTTTTGTATTCTCGAAACTCTTCTTGATGAGCTCTATAATATTTCCGGTACATTTCTTCAAGGCGGTCTTGCGAACCCACCCGAAATTTAATCTTATCCTCTAATCCATCCTCAAAGAACTTATTCTCCTTGTATTTTCTAGCAGGGGTTCCATGATAGATCCACCCCTCTTCCAATTCCTGTCCAACGGTTGTGAGGGACCACGAACTAAGGACCGCGTTTTTACCTATATGTGTACCTGGCATGACCACCGAATGGGTCCCAATTCTCACATTGTCTTCAATTATCGTTTTTCTGATGATTAAAAAGTTGCCCACGAGGGCCGCTGATTGAACATGGCTTGCTTGTCCAACAACAACATTTTCACCAAATTCTAAGAATTCAGTATTAACCCACCCCTCGAAAAGCGAGTTGCTAAACTTAGTTTTCACTCCGAACATTTTAAAACAGAGGTTATCCAAAAAAGGAAATGGAAACTTATGTGCCAGCCACACAGGCCATCTCTTTATGGTATTTCGGATCGTCCAGTACCGGTAGTCTTTATCATTCTTATCTCTGAGAAAGTTGCCTTCCCTTGGTTTATGTAGCGCATTTACAAGTAATAAACACATTTTTGCAAAAATGAGTGAAAATAATACAAGTTCTACGTACCAACCAAATGCCACGAGCGGAAGATAAATATAGAAGTGAATGGGTCTTGCCCAATCCCATGTGACTTGCCAATATAGCCAGAACTGGAGTAATATTGGGATAAAACTTATCCAAATTAGGAAAATATAAAATAAGATATAACGCTTCTTAGGAAGTACCGTTGGAACGAAAGGACCTACGCGCATGGAGGTTGGGACGCTCATTTTCTTTTTTTTTTCACCATTGTATATGATAGTATTATAAGTAATTAGTAGGTGTTCACGTCTATTAAATTAATAACATTTTATATGTGTTTTCACTTTAAATGTTCAACTAAGATATATTCCTTATTATCCCCTAAGTAGCCCTCTAATGACTAAAAACTACAAATCCTTTCAATAATTTTAGGTCAAAAAGTTTGCGCTTCTTTAAATAAAGATAGCCTGATAAAAAACAAAAAATAAAATAAGTTAAGTTCGAATTATAAGAAAGGTGCTATTATAATAAATTACCAAATTACTCTCAGTTAGTTTCTAATACTCTTAACCATCCAATGAGGTATATTTTTTATTTGTCTTTTCAAGAAATTGATTGAGGTCCATTCGATCTTTTCCTTGGAGGCCGTCAAAATAATAACGACCCATTTCATTTTCAAGGTTGTAGAACTCATTGATTTTCATAGACATAATATTAATGGCACTTTTTGTGAGAAACAATAATTCTGCAGGCTTTTTGGAAAGTTCTTTGGCAAATGTATTAACGGTTTCTGTTAAATCCTCGGGGGGGTCCACGATGCGACTGATTGCGCCCCATGAATTAAATTCCTCGAGGGGGACTCTCCTTCCCGTTAGAAGCATATCCTTGGCCCTTGCATTCCCCAATACCTTTACGGCTCCCACAGTGGGTCCTGTAGCGGGAAAGATCCCTGGACCTATAATTAATTCTGGTAATTGAAAGAATAGATCTTTTTTTTTGGCTACAAATCTAAAATCAGCAGCCAAAGAAATAATCGTACCTGTTCCCACAGCCGACCCTTGTATTTGAACAATTACGGGCTTCTTCATTAGATGAATCTTCTTTGAGATTCTTGCCCCGTCCTTTAATAAAATATCGATGCTGTCGGTTTTTCCCGGTTTGAACATCGCTAAATCCCATCCCGCGCTAAAGACATCATTTCCCGCGCTCTTTATAATCAAGCATCTAATTCTGGGATCATTATCCACCTCATCGAGATAATCGAGGAATGTGTAAATCATAGGAACTTCTACAGCATTTTTCTTTCTTGGGTTATTTATGGTAATATAAGCAACCTTTCTCTTTTTTTCGAGCAATAATTTCTCTTCGTGTGCGTTCATTTTTTCAAATTAATTAATTATTAGTTATTTGGGCTATATCAAGCTAAAAAGACTTAATAATTCAAGAAATAAAGCATTTTTTTTATAGGTTTCTTTACTTTAATTTTTCAAAAAAAAAAAGGATATTCAACTCTCTTTCCTTGAAATCTGTAAGTTTTCAACTATGTCTGGATTCATAAGGTTTTTCTTCTGCAATTGTTTGCAATTTTTCCTAAATATCGATTATAACAAATATAATTGGTTTACATTCATTTTCTCTCTACTAATGGTTATTATCACACGATTAAGCCATAAGTGCATAAATAAAGAAATCTTTCCATGTAGTATATCATATAGAGATTAAAATACCCGGGGTGATAGATATCATTAGCATGACCTTGAAAGGGAAACCAAACCACACAGCAGTCATTATTCGAAGCGGTAATATAACTTGCTTGAATTTGCTGTGTTTTTAGGAGACAGAAATCCTTCAGTCCTTGGAACATTAAACATGGGGGGCTATTATCATCAATAAAATAAGCCTCTGGATTTAGGTACGTGTCATTTCCGTATCGTTCGGGCGGATCTCCCGGATATAGGGGAATCATACCCTTGATTTGAATTGCAGAACCAAACCATTCGCTATAACTTCCATTATTTATTAAAAGTGTGGTTGCAAGTGTTAAATGCCCTCCTGCGGATCCTCCGGTGATAAAAACAGAATCTAAGTTGAGATTGTAAGTTGAAAACTCGGAACTATTTAATTTCTTAATGAACACCCCAATATGTCTTAATTGGTCTTCAATTGAAAAATCTCCAATAAGGTATGCGGGAGATTCGGTAATTCTTTGAAATAGATTATCTTCGGCAATTAAACCATATTGAATGTCAAAAACTACATATCCTTGGGCCGCAAAATAGCTGCATACAAACGGCAGATTCCCTTGCCCCTTATCTCCCCCTGTCCATCCTCCTCCGTGAAGATTAATGAGCACGGAACTATTTCCTGGTAAACTCGAGCGATCTCCTTCTAAATAATAGGCATCGTAAAATAATTGAATACTTTCGTTGTTATAAAATAGATTCTGGGAATTTATATTGCACTGTTTTCGGGGAATTCCCAAAAAGTAAGCGGGTAAAGAAAGTGGGCTATTTAAAAAATAGTCTTGTGCTGAGGAATCTATTTTACTTTCCCAATTACTTCCAAAAGCGGTTGCAAAGTCGCTTTCTGCCTTTAGGTATACAAAAGGTGTCGATATAATGGGAAGAAGGAAGGTGGTGGAAAAAATTACGCCCAGTATTCCGATACTATATAATAACTTCGGTCTACTTTTGCGGCTTATCTTATTTACTCTTTGTAAAAGAAGTAAAGTTATTTCAATACTTATGAATGAAAAATATATCGAAAATGGGAACATTATAACTCCAAAGCACCAAGCTGCAAAATCTGTAAGCGGAGAAAAGACCATCGCGTATACAAAATACCCCCCAAACGCGAATAATATAATTAAAAGAATAATTGAGCCGTAATCTAGAATCTTTTTTAAAACGGACGGCTCGGATTCTGCTTTTTCCTTTTTCTCACTTGTGTTGGAAACCCATACCTCACTCTTATCAAAATTAATTAGATTAAACAGCGATAAGCCCGCTCCAAGACTGAAATTACAAAAATACCCTATAAAAATAAGCAACCAAAGCCCTACATTCATAAGACCTTGCATATCGGTACTTCCAATCATAAAATTCCCAATTATGATCATCCCTATTGAGAGGTTTATAAAAAGAAGATAAATTAGATGCAAATAATAGTATTTTTTTCCAAATGAGTTCTCCTTATTAAATTTCCTTAGAGTTATATAAGTACTAAAAATATTGAAGAATACCCCAACGATAATTACAACTCCAAAGGAATTCCAAAATAAATTCAGCACAGAATAATTGAGTTTTATTATAAGATATAAAATACCGCCGAGGATGCAAAATAAATTTAATATCAGTCCAAACAAGTTTAAGTACTTGGAATTCCTAATGTCCTTTAGTTTCTGAATAATAGGGGTGTTAGTTTCGTTCATTTATATTCTCTTCTTAAGATTATTTAATATATGATTAAAATAGAGTGTTTTTTCTAATAAAGTTTAAGAAAAGATCTATATGAATAAGACTGTAATTTTTTTATTTCGGACTAGGTTTGTTTTTTCCCATTTCTTCCGCTCGTTTTTCAACTTCATCGTCTTGGGGGATTATAGGTTTGGTCTCATCAATGGGGCTATTGCATACCCAACATACATTCTCTATATTACTCAATACTTTTGCACATTTCATGCATATAAGGCGCCACATTCGGGGCATACAAATGCATTAAAACCAGTAGCATTTCCTTTGCAAACCAAACAAACTCTCCGTTCCTTATAGAGGGTAAGATCTTCTTCATTTACTGATTCGGGTGTTATATACAGTTCAGATTTGACTTTAGATTAGATCCTTCTTTTCATCCTCAATATTGACTTCATGTTCTTCTATCTTTTCCTCGTCCTCATCGACATGTTTTTCAGAAATAATATCTCTCCTCTGCTTTGCATATTCATTGGGTTTTAGTTTTCTTGCTGGGATTCCCGCATACACATAACCAGGTTCGATAAGTTGATTAAATAAGGTACACGATACAGCCCCTATCACAGACTCCTTTCCTATAACAGTCCCCGGTGCGATCGTAGTCTCTCCGCCAACAACAACATAGTCATCGAGAACAACCTTTTTGATTATTAAATATTTTCCGATTACCATTGAGCTCATGACTACCGCACCCTGTCCAACCATTACTCGTCGTCCAAACTCGATAAACTCAACATCGGTCCACGAATCCAAAAGATGGGATGATAAATCAATATTTATTCCAAACCAACGAAAAGCGAATACATCAATCCAGGGCAAAGGGAAATTTTGCATTAACCATACGATGAGTTTTTTTAGTTCGATTCTAAGGCACCAAAACTCGAAATCATTATCTCCCAATTCCGCTTTAAAAATGCCCTCCTTAGGTTTATGAATCAAATTCACAATAATTAAGAGCAACTTACTGAAAACAAAGCACCCGAGGGTAAAAATTGAAAACATGCCAATTATGTACCAAGGTAGCATACACAGAAAACCAATGAAACCAAAAACACTTCCGTAACTAGTAATTTGCCACCAGAAAACTAAGGTAATCATTCCAGAGAGCCAAAAAATGGGGAGATAAACGGCAAGAAATTTAAGGTTTACGCGGGAAATAGCTGACGAGGTGATAAAATCTATTAGGTATTCCTCGTCTTCATTTGTATTATTATTTTGATTTTCCATATTCATAATTATCTTTCACACACCATTAATTATTTTTTTTATTTTTCTTTTTTTTGGCGCGACGCTTTTTGTTTAGCATTTCTGCCCTTTCTAAATCCTCGTCAGTAAGATCCAAGTAAGACTTAACTTTCCTCGTAAATATTCTCCTTATTGGCATGCCAAAATAATAATTATCGCCCTTATTACGCGTAAACTTTAAGGCAGCTCCTAAAGGCAATACATATGTATCATCCTCTAAATGCGTTCCTGGTGCCAGAGGGCTTTCACATGATACAGTGACATTATCACCACATTTTATCTTAAAATAGTATATATTACCAAAAATACCTTCAACAAGATGAGTTGCCAGAGAGGCATTAGGTCCGATATAACAATTCTCCCCGGTTTCAGCAAACTTATCCCCTAAAACTTCCTCTTCAACAGTTGTTCCTTTTCCGTACTCACATGAACCAATAAAATTGAACACCCACGTAAATAACCATGGAAATAAACCCTTTACGACGAGATTCTTGGGATATTTTAAAATAAATGATCGAATATGATAAAGATTTAGGGTTTTACTTGTAATATTCCGGGGTATGATACCCTCTTTAGACGAAACGATCCTCTGAGAGACAGCATACCAGAATTTAATAGCTAGAGCAGTAATCAAAAGATGGAGCAGATATGCACCCATAAGCACTAAAGGAAAACAAAAGAACGTGATTAAAGATCTTAAGTCCAAGAAGAGAGTCATAAAATTTGTCGTTTCCAACACAAATGGAACGAAAAACAAATATGTGTAGGAGAAAAAAAACACCCCTGGAATAAACCAAGAAATAAAATATGTTGTAATAAATACCAACCCACACCATTGATATCGGGCCGAGGGTTCTTGCTTAATAATTTCTTCTCCCTCGAATATCTCCTTTTCTTCACTTTCAGCATTTACTTTCTCGTTGCTCATAATAATACGTTTTAAGATAGTATTTGTTTTCTATAAACCATATTCATTTATATTTTTGATGAGATGAATAATAATTTTATAAAAATCAAATACCGCCCCTTTTTATTTATCATTTTTCATGCGAGAAAACTCACCCCCGTATGGTTCGATGAATCGCATAGTAAATTTTAATCTAAAGGGCTGCTTGCTTTTAAATACTTGCCATACGATATATTCTATATCTTACCTAATTCACGGGGTATTACCGAATGCACGCTACACTACAACTCACGGTCATAGGAAAGGTTTTCAAGTCGAATGAGGGAAAAGTATTAAGCCTTAATCGGGACTTAGACAGGTATGCAAGCTGCGTGAGGCGGTATCGTTCGTTCAAACCCACATCAAGAAAAAGGCTCCATAAAGGCGCCTACAAAAAGGCAAAACAGATGTTCGAGCTCAAGACGGCACTTCTCCAATCGGCACGGGATAAGGCGGTGGAAATCCATAAGTCCTTCAAGAAGTTTAAGGGAAAGACCTCCGAAATCCATCTAAGAAAATGCTGTATGCGGTTCGATGAGCGTTCCTTTAAGTTCATTAAGACAGATAAGGATTCCATAAGCTCCAAGGATATATCGAATACAAATCCCCCAGAAGGGACATACCCGTGGAATATATCGACCACAAAAACACCTCAAAAGAGTTTTATCGCTGCGGCACTATAAATAATGTGGGATATGAACGCAACTATTAATGCCCCAAGAGTGGTCTCACCTATGACAGGGACTTGAACGCCAGTATCAACATAGCCCAACGGATAACGAGTTCGTTGGGATGGGGGACAAGTGGATACCCCGAACAGCCGAATGAGGTTAGTGTCGTAAAGACCTAGCCGAATGGTTGAAGTCACACCCTTTAGGGGCTGTGTAATTCACAAGTAGGGAATTCATTATTAATTCAAAAATAAATGACTATTTTAAAGTTATAATATAAGTTATAATATAAGTTCAACATAATTAGAGTGGTTGATAGAAATTGAATAAAGAATTTTCTGTGGAGGATCTTTATCCCAAACACATAATTAACAGTAAGGGCGAGAAAAAGGAATTTGATGAGTCCAAGATCGCTTCGGTGCTAAATAAAGAAACCGGGTTGGATATGAAGATAGCGGAAAGTGTCGCGGAAGATGTATTGAGAAAAGTAATTGGGCTGGGCAATGATGAAATCAAAACTACCCACTTACGGGAAATCGTCTGCCTTGAACTCACCAAGCGTGGATTAAATAAATATCGAAATCTTTTTGCCCGAGCAATTAATCTGGAGGATATCAGCTTTAAACTCGATGAGGATTTCTTAGAATCATATAAGAGAAAACAGCCCGATTGGGGCCCTTTAGGATACTTTACCTACAAGCGTACCTACGCCCGCCTTATTTATGAAGAAGATCGTAAGGAGGAATTCTGGGAAACACTCCGAAGGGTGGTGGAAGGGTGCTATTCCATCCAGAAAGAGCACTGTAAGAAATTAAGCTTGCCTTGGGATAAGGAAAAAGCGCAGAGATCAGCTCAAAAAATGTGGGAAAAGATATGGCACTTTAAAATGACACCTCCGGGGAGGGGCTTTTGGATAATGGGTACTGAACACGTAAATAAACACGGCTCCATGGCTTTAAATAATTGCGGATTCGCCTCCACGGCGGATATCGATCTAAAATATACCAAAGCATTCGAGTTTGTCATGGATGCCTTGATGTTGGGGGTTGGAGTCGGCTTCGATACCAAGGGTGCGGGTAAAATTACCATTAAGCAACCGCAAGAAGGATATTTTGAATTTATTATACCCGATAGCAGAGAAGGATGGGTCGAAGCATTAAAACTTATCTTGGAAGCCTATTTTCTGGGACATAAAATTCCCGAGTATGATTATTCAAAAATCAGACCTGCGGGTCAGCTGATCCGGGGTTTTGGAGGGGTTGCTTCAGGACCCGAGCCATTAAAAGAAATGTTAAGGGATATGCAAGGGATATTAAATCCCCGCATTGGGGAGCCTATAACATCTGTAGATATCGTAGACTTGATGAATCTCATAGGGAAGTGTGTGATAGCGGGAAATGTAAGGCGCAGTGCGGAAATCGCACTCGGAGACCCTACGGATTTGGATTTTGTTACGTGTAAGCAAGATAAAGAAAAGCTCTATTCGCACAGATGGGCGAGTAATAACAGCGTATTTGCCCGAAAAGGGTTGGATTACTCGTTTATTTCGGACCAAATAGCAATAAACGGCGAGCCGGGCATTTTATGGCTTGAAAATGCTCGCGCCTATTCGAGGATGAGGGATAAACCCGATTATAAGGATAAAAAGGCAGCGGGAGTAAATCCGTGTGTGACAAGTGATACATTAATCGCGGTGGCCGATGGAAGAAATGCAGTCCCTATAAAAGTATTGGCGGAAGAGGATAAAGACGTTCCCGTTTATTGCAAAGATACCACTGGTCGAACGGTCATCAGAATGATGCGTAACCCAAGAATTACTGGGAAAGATAAGGGAATATATAGAGTTACGTTAGATGACGGAAGCGTTATAAAATGTACGGGAAACCATACATTTTTCTTGC
The DNA here is from genome assembly GCA_964505645.1 of uncultured archaeon. Lineage (GTDB taxonomy): Archaea > Asgardarchaeota > Lokiarchaeia > Sigyniarchaeales > SOKP01 > TEKIR-8. The sequence goes on from CAZDJH010000002.1 coordinate 21,628, forward strand.
GCAATATGGAAAAAAGGGAAGCAAAGGATCTCAAGGTCGGTGATGGTTTAATTATTACCTCGAAGTGGCAAGTCACTTGGGCGGAAATTATGGGGGAAGAAAAAAAGAGAAAATCGGAATATTGGATGCTCAACGATGGTCAAAAGAATATTTTCGAACATACCTTAATTTACGAGCAATTAGCAGACACAAACCTACAAAAAATCACATTCGAAGATTGCACATATGCCATAAAAGTTTGTGAAGCCTGTGGAAAGGAATTTAAAGTGAAATGGGGGAAAAGAGAACAAGCATATTGTTCCTATAACTGTTCAAATAAAAAAGCCGCAGTAAAGGCTGGAAAAGCTTTAAAGAGACGAGCAAAGAAGAGACCCTCGGAAATTTTGTCAAAAATGTTTGCTATTTTTGAGGAGTATATTCAGAAACATAACAAAGTCCCTACCAAATCCGAATTCATTACCGCCTTGAACCAATATAATATTAACCATCTCAGAACTGCAGGCCTGCTTGATAGCTATCAAAAGTTCCTTAATCTGATAACACAAAGATATAAATATGATGCTATATCGTCAAGAAAATTGAATTATGACCATTATAATTTAGAACACACGTCAATGTTAAAAGAAAATGGACTTTGCTATAACCACAAGGTCGTATCAATAGAAAAAATAGGAAATCAAATTGTTTATAATGGGACCGTTGATGAGTTTCATAATTATGGAATAATTCTTAACAAGAAAAAGACTAAATCCCAAAGAACTAAATTGGAAATGGTCTTTACCGCGAATTGTGGAGAACAAACGCTAGAGTCATTTGAGCTGTGTTGCTTAGCAGAGACATTTCCGTCGCGCCATGATTCGTACAAAGAATATCAAGAAACTTTGAAGTATGCCTATCTCTATGCCAAGTCTGTCACGCTGGTCAATACCCATTGGCAAGAAACGAATGCCGTGATGCTCAAAAATCGAAGAATGGGCATCTCGCAGACGGGAATTATTGAGGCATTCGTAAAACACGGCAGGCGAAATATGTTAGAGTGGTCTGATAAAGGATATGAGTACCTAAAAGGCGTAGATGAGCGATATTCAAATTGGCTCTGTATTCCTCAATCAATAAAGTTAACTACAGTAAAACCCAGCGGTACGGTCAGCATATTAGCGGGGGTATCATCGGGTATTCATTATCCCCACTCAGAATATTATATTAGGAGGGTAAGGGTATCTTCGAATTCCGATTTGATTGAATTATTGAAACAGGCGAATTATCGGATCGAGGAGGATAAGTATTCCAACAATACCATGGTCATCGAATTTCCGTACCATTGTGAGAACTTTCAACGTGGAAAGGAGGATGTGTCTATTTGGGAGCAAGCCGAAAACGCCGCTTCATATCAAAAATACTGGTCAGATAATCAGGTCTCTATTACCATCACCTTCAAACCCGAAGAAGCGAAGGAAATAAAACACGTACTGGAATGTTTTGAGGATAAATTAAAGGCGGTCAGTTTCTTACCCATTAAAGAGCACGGGTATGAGCAAGCGCCTTATGAGGAAATCACTAAGGAAGAGTACGAAAAGAGAATGGCGGAATTAAAGCCGCTTAAACTAAGCGAGACGATTGACGAAGCAATAGGAGAAAAATTCTGCGATTCTGATACTTGCCAAGTAGACTATATTTATGACCAAGACGATTGATTTTTTTTATTTGGATTGAAAGAGATCTATTTTCTGTAAAGATTCTTTATATAATGTAATTTTCACCCTCAAAAAGTAATAGCATTTTTTCCTTATTGGTTTTTTTTATATATACTTTATATATTAGAAACCCTTAGATATTAATATAAAAGAAACTATAAATTTTAATAGTTAAAAAAAATATTAACTAAAAAACGATTAATGGTTTTATTTCATTAATAAACTAAAAAAACTAAAAGTGATTTAATTTGGCAGATAAAAAGAAAGAAGAGGCTAAAGGCAGCGAAGAGATTGACTATGAAAACCTTGGACAATATACGGTAAAAGAACTTCGAGATATCGCAAAGGAAAAGGACATCAGTATCCCCTCAGGTTCTAGAAAAGATGACATTATCACCGAAATTCAAAAGGGTGTCGGTGTCATTGAGGTCCCAGAAGACCTCGTCCATAAGGAGATAAAAGTAGAATTTTGGCGCACACGCTTACACGATGAAGAATTAGGAGTTCACCAACAGATGAAATATCAAGCAAAAACTCGGCGATTTAGCAAAAATTTTGATATTGAGGGAAAGGTCTCAATTGATGGAGAAGAAACGCATATTATAGCTTTTAATAAAGATGAATGGGATGATAGAAGGGGGGATGAACCGACCCCATTAACCGTTCGAATATTTACTATCATGGAGGAAACACTTGATCTTGGAACGGGAGGTAATTTTAAAGGCGGAGTTGAGTTGAGCATTATTCATTCTCTGAAACAGAGTTGTGAAGTGAAGCATCCTGCTCCTGTGTTTTTTATGCAACTCCCCCGGGATTATAACTTATATAAACTCCTTGCTGGTCGGAGGCTGATTGGAACGCGATGGGTATGGCCATTACTTCCAGAAAAGAAAGATGACAAGTTTCAAATTATAAACGCGAAGGGCGCCATAGGACCTGGAAGAAACTATAAGATATACATTGGTAAAAAGCAGATAGCCCGGGTCGACGGCCAAGCTCTTCAGAAAGAATTTGAAATCGAGATATATGATAAATTTTACGCTGAAGATCAGACTTTTGTTCATCAATTAATTCTCTTTGCATGTGCATGCAATTTTATGAAGGATGCTGAGGATATGATTAAGGATCTATATAAAGAACTGAATGAAACTGGAACAACGGATTATCGGATTCCAAAGCGGGAGCTTGACTTATTTAAAAACCCACGAATGATGCGCAGATAACAATGTGGGTAATGAGAGCGTTTTAACTTCCCAATATTATTATTTTTGTTTTTATTTTTATTTTCTTTTTTGATTTCAAGCCCAAAATAAATTTTGATCTGCTAATTTTCACTAAGACTTATAAGTATATTGAGAGATTTAACTTTTTTATGTCTAAGGTTTCTCTCTCTATTTTTTAAAAAAAATAAAAAGAATGAAATAGTTTGTAATAATTTAATTAAAGGTTCTCCTTTTTCCATTCGATATAGCCCTTCGTTTCCTGCCCTTTATAGATGGGTTTCTTTCCGGTATCTTTTTTATAGATCTTTTGCAGTGTCTTTTCATCTGCCTCCTTTAACCGATCTTTCTTTAGCCTCTCATCAACTTCCACTTCTTCTTCTATTTCTTTAATGCGCCCAACGATGAAGAAGACCCCGTGGTTCCAAAATATAAAGATAAGGATTAACACTCCGATGATAATGAAGCCCACAATACCCAAATCAAAGAACCACTTCCAGATTTTAAGGTGCCAAAATAATTCCTTAAGGGCAGCTAAGATTAATTGAGGAATAGGTTCAACAAGTCCTAATAGAAGGAAAAAGATGGTTGTTAAACCACCAAGGATTAAAATCCCAATCAAGATTCTTAACATGACAAAATCTTCAAATTTTTTGGCTACCACTCTATCCTTGAATAATATTTCACATAATCTCAAGATCCCCCCTCGAAATAGGGCATAAAAAAGAACTACAATTAAAAGATGGCCCGTAACTATACCTGCTATTAACCCTGCTACATATGCTGGACCCCACCTAAATATTTGTTCAATAACACCCGCAGTCAGTAAAACTTTAAAAATCCCCAGCCAAATACCGATAAAGGTCAAGACCGAACAAGCAAGAATAGCATAATAAAACGCTTGAGCGATTCTGATGTCCCATCTGCTATATTTATGGAGCGGATCCTCTTCTATCCTGGGTGCCTTTCGCGCCCTTCGTCCTCTCGCCATAATTCATTTTCTCCTTTAATATTGTATTTATTTATAATAAATAAAAATAATAGTTATTATTAATATATATTGAACAGACTATCTTATTAAATTTTCTGATCAAAGATAATCTATATCGAGAGATGGGTTTAGAATTTCAAAAAAATTGTACACACTCTATACCCCGACGAATTAAATGTTTTTATAGAAATCCCATCCTTAATTGGAGAATTTTAGAGCGCCAATCTGAAGGGGGATATTTAAAACGTTATGCAATGTTAATTCTTTTAATGATTTATTAACGTTTGAATAAATAGCGAAAAATAGAAAACGAAAAGAGGAATATTATCCACATAACTTCGACATTTGCCAATTTTATATCTTCAACGGTCCTCAATTGAGGTCCCGCAACTCGGGCAGGCCTTTGCGCCTGCCTCTATCTTAGTCCCGCAGAACGGGCAGAATAGCTCCTTCTTTTTGGCCTCTTTCTTCTTTTCGATCTTTTTCTCCTTTTTCTCCTTTTTCTCAGGCAACTCTTTCCCTGCCTTCTTCATTATTTTTTCCTTGGCTGTTTTCGGTTCTTCTTCTTTCTTCTCCTTTTCAAAGGGCTCCGAGGATATGGTGAGTTTGGTATTGCAAACGTCGCAATAAATCTTTTTCTGTATAACAAAGCGATAAAGAAGAAATACAATAAAGCCAATACCCAGAGTTGCTATACTGATAATTGCCCAGATAATTTTCTGTATCGTATCCAAGGGTTCCCGCACAGTGTCTTCTCTATTAACCTGTTTCTTACAGACAGGACAGTAGTAATATTTTTCCATTTTTAATCTCCTTTTTTACTTAAAATGATTAAATGGTTATATTAATATTTAATTTTTATCGTATTTAAATTATTTTAAACTTATGGAACATATTCGAAAGAGAAAGAGAAAGAGAAAGAGAAAAATAAAAAAGATAAAACTCCAATCCTTTCTTTTATATAGGAACGAACAAAAATATGATATTATTTTAGTTATAGGAGGCTCACAATAATGTTTTTTATCCCCAATTCTTACTATATTGAGACCTATGGATGTGCGGCAAATCAAGCGGATTCTGCCATCATGGAAAGCCTCCTGAATGATTCGGGATACATCAAGACGTCTTTTCAACGAGCTCAATATGTAATAATTAATACTTGCGCCGTTAAACAAGCCACAGAAAATAAAATTAGAGCGCGCCTAAAGGAACTACATCACATCTCTATTTCTCATCCCGAAAAGAAAATTATTATAACGGGATGTTTACCTTTAATTAAGGATAATTACATCAATAAAGTGAAGAAAATTATCCCAACATTTTCCGCAATCGTAGATTTAAATGGAATTGTAAGGATTTCGGAGGTGCTGGAACGGGTTAAGAGCGGAGAAGAGGGCTTGGTAGCCATCGCTGACCATAAAGTGGATAAAACCGTCTATTTATTGGACCATATCCCCGATTCACTCACTGCGATTGTCCCCATCTCAGAGGGCTGCCATGGAGCATGTACCTATTGCTGTGTGAAAAATGCCCGGGGTATACTGAAGTGCTACGAACCTGACCGTATTAAACGAACCGTATCCCATTATTTAGACAGAGGAGTCAAGCAGATCTACTTAACATCCCAAGATTGTAGCACATACCAATTCAATTCGAAGAACTTATCCGATCTGATAAAAGAAATACATGAGTTGCCTCATAAGTACTTCCTTCGATTGGGGATGATAAATCCACGCTTTTTAATTCGGAATTACAGCCAAATTGTTGAGGTCTTAAGGCTTCCAAAAGTATATCAGTTCCTCCATATTCCAATCCAATCCGGAAGTAATCGAATACTTAGGAGAATGAATCGTCCCTACTTAATTCCTGATATAATGGGGAAAATTAAACGATTACGGAAGGAATTTCCCTATCTCACCCTTTCCACGGATATAATTTGCGGGTTTCCAGGCGAAACTGAATATGACTTTTATAAAACCATCAACTTTATAAAGTGGCTCAGACCAGAAATACTAAATATATCCCAGTTTACCACGCGCCCTGGCACCAAGGCAAAAAAGATGAATCAATTGAAGAGCGAAATCATTAAAGCGCGCTCCACCCGATTGTCGAAGGTGTTTCGGACGATATTAAATACCATCAACTCAAAATGGTGGAGATGGGAAGGAGAAGTTTTAGTACTCCATGAAGGAAGTTCGCAGAACCAAGCCTTTGCTAGGAATTTTGCGTATAAAAATGTGTTTCTCAGCAATTTTCAAGGGGATTTCGGCTCCTTTGTACGGGTAAAGGTTTCTGATATTCAAGGCTTCAATCTTTATGCCCGCATAATAGAATAAAGAGTTAAATGCTCTAAAGAAAATTAATGCTCTAAAGAAAATTAATGCTCTAAAGAAAATTAATGCTCTAAAAAAAAGAAAAAAAAACAAATAAAAAAGTTGGTTTTAACCCGGGCACGGGCAGTCTTATCCAATCTATTATTTATATTGGATATTTCATCCTAAACCAACGTTTAACTTCCGAGAGTAAACCTCGTCGCCCTCTTCATCAACGACCGTGATGTGAGCTGCGCACGATAGTCAGCAATCATAGCAGCGAACTACCATTTCCAAAAGGTTTACTAATCCTTCATCTATATCGTCACTCATTTTTTAGGTTCTCTATTGTTGTTTTTAATATACAGTTGGAAATAGAAATCTCATATTGTCATCTACTTTTATTTTAAGTTATATTTCTCTAGTAAGTCATTTGCTCTGGCCCTGTGGTATCGCATCCCGATGTCTTTCGGACTTATCCCGAATGCAAGCGCTAAAAGTTCTGTAATATAGAGAATTGGTATGTTATATTCCTCTTCAAATATCTTCTTTAAATCTCGTTGATTTGTATCCATTTGCTGAAAACATGCAGGACAATTTATGACAAAGCATTCTGCTCCTGCCCCCAATGCGCTATCAAACTTATTCTTTAATATTTGCATTGCCGGTTCCTCCTCGGTATTTCCTACCCCATTACCACAACAGAGCATTTCTTCCTCATAATCAACGGGGGTTGCGCCGGTTAACTTTACAAGTTCTCGTAATTTTTTCGGTTCCATCGGATCGTCTGTCTGTAAGATTTCTGAAGGTCTACTATAATGGCATCCCGTATGACATGCGACTTTAAGCCCAGATAAATCATGAGAAACGTTTTCTTTTATTTTGTCTGGATTTACCTCTGAAAGAACCTCCACAAAGTGTCTTACATTTATGGTGCCCTTAAATTCCTTGTCAACTGACTTGAGAATTTCATTCACATGTCCCTTTTCATGTTCATCGTGCTTTAATTCTTCATTAGCAACCTTTAAAGTCTGAAAACACCCATTACATAAAGATATAATATCTTTATCATCATCTTCTGCGATAATTAGATTTCGGGCGGCCAATGCTAACCAACTTGAATGATCTACTTGTTTTAAACCAGTTGGATCCGGGCAACAAGCGAAAGAACCTTCAGAAGTCTGAATTTCGAGAATATCGAATACTTTTCTGGCTGAAGCTTCTATGAAAGGTATCCTATTTCCAATCACGCATCCCTCAAACATTTTGTATTCCTTAGTTTTAGACATTCTTTATTCCTCCTTATTTTGTTCTAAGATTTTATTTAGTTTAGTATGTTGCAATATCGTTTGTACCTCTTCTATATTTGGAGGTTCTATTGCTGGAAGATCAAATTGTTCCCTTCGCCGTTCTATAGCCGAACTCATAGGTATTGCTTTCCCTGCATCGTATATCGTGCTTGCTTGTGTTAAATAATATTCTGGACCTTCCCCTCTTTCAATGCTCATATTCTTTAAAATAGTAAAGATCTCGGTAAGTTCGATGTTTTGAGGGCATACCTCATCGCATGTATCGCAAATTGTACATCCCCATATTTTAAAGCTATTTTCTGCCCCAAAAATATTGGCTCCGAATCCCAAAAAGGAATCTAAGATAAGACTCCTTGGATTATAATCGTAATCATAAAGATTATCGGATACCTTTGATACGGGGCAATTATCTGTACAGCGCGAGCACTGATAGCAGTACTTTAACGTATCATGGATATGAGCATCCATTACCTTCTTTTTTAATTCGTAATCTAATTTTACCATATTTTTCACTTTCTTTTAATATTATTATGATTTATAAAAATAGTTTTAGTTATTTTATTTAATCCACGGATCTGGTAAATTCAAACCATCCAATGCCTTATCCTCGAATACCTGTTTGGCAACATGCATTAAGGACTTCTCTATTCCGGCGATATTGTGGTTAGTTGCGACCATGAGGTTTAATTTATCGCACATACCTTCCTCATTAGACCAAATGTTATAGAGTAATATTCCTCGTGGTGCTTCCGTCATTCCAACTCCAACACCCTCCTTCGGCTCGATATCCAGTGTCTTGCAATCAGGATTGACGATATCGGGATCTTCCAAGAGCGTCTTGACATTTTCAATCGCTTCTACCATTTCAATAATTCGTGCCCAGTGATACGCAAATGTGTGATGGGAAACGTCGCCCACTTTCGCCCTGAACTGTTCAAGGGCATCTTGCGCGAGCGGTGTTGCCATCTTATCGGCGGCATTAATCATTGCCAGGCAATTCGTCCTATAGATCCCCTCCGGATATCCGGCAGGCTTGTAATAGGTGTGCGTTGCATAGGAATGTTTCGGAATATGTTCGCCGATTACATCCAAATAATCATGGACATCGTGGTCTATTTTCTTGCCATCAGGGGTAACTACCCTAATATCCCCATCGTAGATGTCATGAACGCCGTTATTGGTCATACCCAAGTAATAAGTAGGTACCACGCCGACATTTGCCACTATATCCCAGTAATCCTCTACAATCTTCAGTGCGATATCAACCGTTTTCTTTGTGAACTCGATCTGCTCATCGATTTTCTTTAAGAACTTATCCCGGGCATCTTCATCCATCGGCTTCTTCATTCCGCCGACAATCGCCGAGATCGGATGGACAGACTTTCCGCCGATTTCAGCGCATAGTTTCTGACCAAAATCCATCATTTTTAAGGCCATCTTCCCGACATCGGGCATCTTATTAATAACGTGTACCACATTTCGAAGTGCCGGGTCGGCAAACGGTCCCAATAAGAAGTCTGGTGCGGCCAATGCGTAGAAGTGTAGAATATGGGACGAGTATTGCTTCGCGTTGATGATCAATTGTCTAAGTTTATATGCGGGTTCCGGAATCTCTACGTCCCACGCATCCTCCACCGCCTTGGTGGGGGTAAGATGGTGCGGGATCGGACAAATACCGCAAATTCGCGGGGTGATCCTCGGTACGTGTTCGCAATAGCGCCCTTCGACAAACTTTTCGAAAAAGCGGGTCGAAGTGATATTGAATTGCACATCCTTTACTTTTCCGTCATCGTCAATAACTACATGTAGATCGCCGTGTCCCTCAAGACGAGTGACCGGCTCAACTTTAATTTCTTTTACCATTCTTTTATTCCTCCTCCTTGAAATTATCGTGTAATTTATGTCCTAGCGTACTATCTGCGATGGTAAACCTATTAAACAACCCTGCGGGGTCTTTAATAATCTCCATAACCTCATCGGGATCCCTCTCGGCTGTGAGCGAGCCCAGTGTGCTAATAAACTTCGCACCTTGGTCCTTAATCCCAGGAGGCGCACCATAACACCCGAGGCATGGTGCATTCGCTTTATTCGGACAGATGGTACCGCAACCTGCTTGAGTCACAGGACCTAAGCATATATATCCTTGTTCCAAAAAGCATTCTTCTTGGTTCGGAAGCCCTTCATAATCTCGTTTCAATTCGACGGGAACCTTATCGGCAACATCCCTATCACAATGGCTACATACTGTTTTCGAGCTAAACTTAAAGTTAGGATCGTCTTTTAATAAAAATAAGGCAGCTCCAACAGTTTCATCTATAATATTAGTTCCTGTGGGATTAACATCTAAGACTAATTTTGATCCGTTATTCGATTCAATCTCTTTGGTAGCAAAACTCTCCGGCTCATACGCTAAGCGCTGTATTAAGTCGCCTCTAAAATAAAAATTGGTGATATTGGAGACTCCGAGGTATAAATCGAGAAAATGCTGTAAACTCGCCGCTTGTTTTTCATTGAGAAGATCAATGCTTTCTATCATAGATTTAAGCTGCTCTGCCTTTTGTCCTGGTTTCGATGTGGGTCTAAAACAACCATAACAGTAGTCTCCATCGTGCGGACACATCAATTCGCATCCTCCAGCAGTTATCGGTCCATAACAGAGTTCGCCTTTATCTAGAAAGCACCCATCATCAAAGAGTTCACAGTTTTCACATACGCAACTTTCTTTATTAAGACTTTCTGGCCCTTCTCCTACTAATGTGAGTAAATAAGAAACGGCAGCAATAATATTTTCGGTTGTAGGCGGACATCCCGGAATAAAAACATCTACATCTACGATATCTTTGACATTAATTATGTAGTCTTCAAACCCAGGTACATGTTCCGTTGGTTCTTTAGGATCATCATCGGTAATCGATTCGGCCTCCACAAATTTTCGCTGTACTAGGTCTTCGATATCATATAGGTTTGCTAAACCCTTAACACTTCCATAGCAAGCGCAAGCCCCAAGAGCAACCACTATCTGACATTTCTTCCTCATCAATTTCACATGTTCGGTATCTCCCTTCGTTCTTGCAACGCCTTCTATGAAGCCTACCAAGACCTCACCGTCATTCCGTGCTTTCAAAGATTCCAGTTTGAAATCAACGACTGCTGGCCAATATACAATCTCTAATTCTGGTAAGATTGGCAATAATTGTAAATGCGCGTTTAAAAAGCTCTGGTGGCACCCCCAGCAGCTCGATAATTGCATAAAAGCTACTTTAACTGGCATTTTTAATTCAATCTTTTCTTATGTTTTATTTAATTATTATTGATTTTGTAAAATTTTGAATAAATTATAAAATTTGTTAAATATATTGAATATTCCGAGTTCTTAAATCTCAGAATTGACAATATAAAAACTCAACTTATAAGTTAAAGAAATTTGGATTCAACTTAAAAATTACTATTAATTTCGATAATAACTATATTTTTTAATAGTTTTATGTAGGATTTTTAAAATCAAATGAACTACATCAATATCCACGATCATTTTGTAGTTCTAACTTCAATTGAACAATTTATAATTAGAGGTATTACAAATTCAGTGTTCGTTTAAGTTTTGAAAACACTTCCGTGGCTTTCCCTTGTAAAAACAAGTCAACAATGGAGGAGGTGTATTTTGTTGGGTCAATATTAATTTCAATAAATTGTGCCCCTTTCTCTTTTGCAATATATGGAATCGATGAAGCGGGCATAATTTCGCCCGTAGTTCCTACGAGAATGAAGAGGTCCGCTTGGGACGCATTGCGGATGGAGTTTCTATGGGAATTTGTGGGGATGGGCTCGCCAAAAAATACAAAGTCGGGTTTAAGCAACCCTCCACACTCAAGGCAGCGCGGGGGGAGGTTCTGGATATTATTCTCGGCAGCATAATTCCTCTGACACTTTATACACGTTAATGTTCGTGATGTTCCATGAAATTCAATTACGTTTTTGCTTCCTGCTCCTTGATGAAGATTGTCGATATTTTGAGTAATTATTGCTTGGATAATCCCTTCTCTTTCCAATTCAGCTATGACATAATGAGCATCATTTGGCTCCGCTTTTCCGAAAAAATCATAAAATATTTCTTTAATCCCCAGATAGGCTGCGGACTGGTCGGCGTGCTCTACATCCT
>CAZDJH010000003.1:0-5060 GCA_964505645.1 uncultured archaeon
ATTTGATTAATAATAAATCTATTTATTAATGGATTAATTGATGGATTTATTTGAAAGGTTTGTGGGGGTTTAGAAATTGGAAAAATGGTTTTAAAAGAAATCAGTAAGGGAAGTTTGTGTAGAAAAACTTTTAATAGGGATGTTCCATAATTTTTTTAATTGATTTGCGGTTTCGGGGGCAAACCCGGTAAAATGGTTGTTTACAATGATGAAGATCTTTCTGATATCGGGATTCTTACTCAATTCGCTCACACAGTTATTCATTTCATCAAGGATTTCCTTTTGGTCGCGCTGGACCCGATTGAATGTACTAATACTTCGGTCTCCAATAAGACGAATATAATAGAATTGTTGCCCGGGATAATAAACAGGTCTGTTACCTTCTATATAGGATGTTACTAAGGATATATTTTTTCCATTAATAATCTCAGAAAGCTTATCTGTTTGATACCAAGAATTATGTCTAAATTCAATAAAATAGTTATAATTCTTAGGGGAAATAATTACTAAATGCTTTAGTTTATTTAAATTATTCTCCGAATATTGAAACCAAGGAGGGAACTGAAATAAAAAACCCGAGATTTTATCTTCTACTACTTTAAAATGAGTAAAAAACCGGGATACTTTCGTCTCTAAATCATTTTCATGAATTTTATGGGTTATGTTTTTCCATACCTTAACCAGAAAACGAAAATTTTCTGGAACTCTGATACTCCAGTTTTTAATGGTCTCAATCTGGGGCAAGTTATAAAAACTCGAATTTATTTCATTTATATTAAAAATAGTCGCATAATATGCTAAGTGCTCTTTTCTGTCAAGACGTTTGGAATAAAATGGTCCAACCCAATCCTTATATTCCCACCCTGCGGTTCCAATTTTAAGTTCTGTCATAAAGGCTCATCAATCCTATTCAATAGTTACAGAATAAAAACATAGCTTTAAAATTTAAAGTAAACTCCTCTAATTGAATCTCTCTTATTTCTAATTGAAATTAAAATTCTTGAGAGATTAATTATTTGGTGCTTAATTCTCTTTACTCTGTCTCTCAGCCATTTAGCATTCAAAAGCTTTTTGGGGTTTATTTGCAGATTGGTTTATTCAAATTAAGCCTAATGGAGGCAAGAGTTCAGAAATTACCGGCACTATAGCAAATCTGGTTGTAAATCTATTGTTTTAAGTTCTAATCAATAACCTTTTAAATGAGAATATTTATACTTGAACTATACAATTCTTTTGATTAATTTAGATGAAGGATTTTTAATTAGTATTAATAAAATGTTGAAGGATTTAAAACCATAAGATTTAAATTAGCAATTGCTATATAATCTATATAGTAGTATATATTCTATAGAATAAAAAACAGATCAAATAATTATGACCATGGAGAAGCCAACTAATTTCCAAAATCTTCAAAGGTTCGAAGAATCACGGATAGAACGCCATGATTGTTACAATTTTGAGTCTAAAATCGATTATTTGATCCAAGAAACACAAGAAGAAAAGACTTCTTATCTGCTTGATTTTTACCTTTTTATACCCCAAGTCCTCCAGATAAATAGGAAGACCTATACTAAAGAGGAATTCTTTTTAGATTTAAACAATAGAATCAGATTTAAAACACCTGAAATGTCCTTTAAGGGGTTGATTAATGAAAAAAATGAATTATCGCCTCTAAACATAATAAAAAAGCAGATTGAAAAGATAGAATTTGGCAAGAGTTCCCAAGAGGTTAATACACGAATAGAACGTGAACTGCGTCTTTTAGCCTGTATGATAAAAGTTTCCTTGCGAGACCAAATCACCTATTATCTCTGTAATTACGATAATTTAAACAAAACTTGTGATGTAAATACCTTAGTTACAGAATATCTACAAAAGATAAAAAAATTTCAAACCCATCTAAATGCAGTTAGAGACAAATTTTTAATCGCCCAGGTCCCATTTAAACTTAAGGAAGCCTTTCAATTTTCTCAAGAGTACATCAGTCAACAAATTGAAAAGTGGACAACGAGTCTGTTGAAGTATTTAGGGAATGAACTTGATGAATATATACGTAAAGAAATCATTCTAATCATCGAGCGAGAGCAAACAAGGCGTAAGAATCTTAATTTGCGTTCCACTATAGATTTGGAGGATTCTAGAAACGAAACATTTTCATATTATAGAGGAATTCTGAAAAAATACGTTCAAGGGGTGCTTTATCTCGAGAAAAAAATACGCGATCCTCAATCACCCCTATCCCAAATTATGTACTCAATTGCAGAAGGAGCAGCAATGTTCTTTTCTCTCTTTTTAACGTTTATTGTTCTTTCTAACGTTATTGAATATTCTCTTCCCTTTATTATAGGGGTAATAGTTATCTATATCTTGAAGGAAAGGCTGAAAGATAACGCAAAACTCGTTTCGGATAGATTTCTCGGCCTTGTGTTCCCCGATAAACGCCACGAGATTATCGATGAGTTTTATCAAAAAACGATAGGAAAGAGCAAGGAAATAGTGTCTTTCTTGGAGCAAAACAAAGTTCCTCCCGAAATCCTCAAAATAAGGAGGTCAACCAATCAAAGCACCCTAGAAGAAAAGGGAAAACCAGAAAATGTATTATCTTATCGCCAAAAAATAACCTTGTTTAATGAAGAGATCGATGAAATCCATACTAAGAAGAGTAGCTTAACAAACATCATCCGTTTCAACACGAGGGACTTTTTGAAGTATATGGATGACCCTTATGAGCCGATTTCCCATTGGGATCAAGAGAAAGATGAGTTGACAACATTAGATATCTCAAATGTCTACCATTTGAACGTAATCTATAAATTAACCTCGTTTGAAGGAACCAAAGATGAGGAAGTTCATTTTGACAAGTTTCGAGTTATTTTAGACCAAAATGGAATAAGAAGGGTCGAAGATGCTCAATTTTCGCTCTAATCTTAAAAGTTCAATTCTCTATTAATAAAAAAAAATTTAAATAATGTATCTCTTTACCTATCAATAAGATGGTTAGGCTATATTGGGAGCAAAAATCAACTACTTTTGAACACTTAGAGAAACACAGGCAAGAATATAGAAATTATTTTGAGCAAATCGAAATAATTCCAGAATCTTCGGAAAAAGGAAAAGATTTGCTATTTTGGGGTGAAAATTTAGCAGTTCTTTACCATTTGCTTAATCATTATGAAAGGGAAGTGGATTTAATTTATATCGACCCTCCGTTTTTTTCAGGCTCAAATTATCATCTTGAGGTCCTAGAAGAAGGAAAAGACGAACCCTACGAATCTGTGGCTTATCGAGATAAATGGGAAAATAATCTTGAAATTTACCTAGAGATGCTGTATCAGCGCCTATTTTTACTACGTCAGTTACTATCTCCGACCGGATTGCTATTTATCCATTTAGACTGGCATTCTTCCCACTATGTTAAGCTTATTTTAGACGAACTTATGGGTTCGGAGCATTTTATTAATGAAATCATATGGTATTATTACAATAAATACTCCGCAAGCAAAACGAATCTACCACGTGCTCATGATAATATAATGGTCTATTCTAAAGGAGATACCTACACCTTTAACGAAATTCGAATCCCACGGAAAAAACCAATTAAACAACTGAAACGAGTTATGGTGAATGGCGTATTAAAAAATGCGAAAGATAAATATGGGAATGTAATCTATCGAATTGTAGATGATAAGAAGGCCGACGATGTATGGCGAATTCCATGCATGCAGCCAGCCTCAAAGCAGTGGACAGGATTCCCCACACAGAAACACCATAAATTGCTTCAGCAGATCATTGAGTTAGGTTCCAATCCGGGCGATTTAGTTTTGGATATTTTTTGTGGCTCTGGCACTACTCTATATGCCGCAGAAAAATTAAATCGGAGGTGGATCGGGGCCGATATTTCAAAATACGCAATATATCTGACAAGAAAGCGTATATTAGAATATAAACAGAATTCTAGCAGTAAAGATTCCCATTCCTTTGAGATTTTAACGCATCTAAATGAGAATAGGCGTACTCTCTTAGCTTCAGAGTTTTTCCAGAAACAGCTGAATATCAAAAGAAAGTAGCGTGAGAAAGTAGCGAAAAAAATAAAATAAAGTAAAGAAAAATTTAAATATCTTTCCCATGGAAATCAATATCCCATCCCAGATATGTATTTAGAGCTTCATATACTACATTACCGACCTCGTTTAGCGTAGCAGCAACGTGATGAGCAAATCCCTTCCTGCAGAGCTTTTTAAGGAGCCTCTGCAAATTGGGAATTTCTACAACCCCATACCCTCCATAGGTCTCTAAATCGTCTTCCGTATAATTTCCCTCAGTTAATATCGCCTTTACCTTGCCGGAGCGGTCATCAGTATCTATCCGTAAAAGTGTGCATGGTTTTGACTTGATTCGACCTTGGATCGCACCGAAGGTCTTGTCGTCGCCTTTTTCCTCAGATATAATAGGATGGACGGTCATAGTTGTGTCCTTGAAAAACGATTTTGGAAGGTTTGAACAGTGAAAGAGCACCATTTTATTGGGGTCTTCCCCGTAATTATTGTTCCAATCTAATATCGCCGAAGGAGTCTCAGACGCTACTTGCAAGATATACATTCCGATTAATCCCGCGATATCGACTTCGCACGCCGCGGGTAGCAATCCCTCGCTAAACATGCTCATAACGGCGCACGGGACGACTCCGAAATTATCTTGAATAGATGGCCAGCACTGAAAGGCAAACCCGTCGAGCTCGTTCTCCTCTACCCAATCCTCGACTACAACCGCCAATTTAGCCAGCTTTAACAAGCCCGCCTCTGGAAACGTTTTGGTAGGGGTATAATTCTTGATGAATTCCTTTTTCTCGTTCACTTTAGGGTCTTCTTCATCTAACTGCTCAATTAATCCAAAGATTTGGGACATATCTATGGGCTCTACGGAAATGCCATAGTAATCTAAGATCTTTTCGCTGTATCTTACCGTTTCAAAGGCATTCGGCCGGGTTCCAATCTGCCCGAATCGCGCATTTTTCAAGGAACTGATTACCCTGCATACTTTCCCGAATTTGATGATTTCCT
>CAZDJH010000003.1:5070-15451 GCA_964505645.1 uncultured archaeon
GTTTAAACTCCTCTGATTGTATCTTAGTGGTGTGATTTCTGGTAAGAGAGAAGGGAATTCCGTATTGATATAATACACTGCAAACCGAAATTTTGCCGCAAAATGCATCCCTCCTGTAGGTACGATTCATTTTTCCAACCTCATCCGAAGACGCATGGATTAATAACGGCATATTCAAATCTGCAAGTCTTAAGGTTGTTGCTATCCCCTTTTCATCCCCGAAATTTGGTAATATGACCAGCACACCATCAATTACATCCTTATGGTTTTTTAAGATTTCGGCACACCTTTTTGCGTCTTGATAGGTTTCTACAACCCCAAATTGCGTATCCTCTTCGGATAAAATTACATAATCATACCCCAATTCATCAAGCACGTCTATTATTTCCTGACGCCCTTCTTTAGCAAGAGAACTCGGAAATACGTCTCTATTGCCAACGATAACACCAAATGTGCTTTTTTCCATAGTTTTTTTGATAAAAGACATTTTAAACCTCGAAATTTTAATAGTTTTTTGATTTTTTTTAGTAAGAAAACTCTACATTGCGTTACTCTCTATAAATCAACAAAATAAAAAATTATTAATTACTTTTAATTATAAAGATTTTTATAGTATTCAATTTGATTTTTTATTTTATACTGTTAAGTGATTTACCGAACGGAACTTCTTTCAATACCATTTAAAGCGATATTCGGAAATTATTTTTAACACATTTAATTAGATGATCAAAAAGGTTGATGCGAAGCATATGCAAACAAAAGAGGAAAGAATTAAAAATCATTTTGAGTCCATTGCATCCCATTACTCGGAGGAACTCCCCAAATACTTTCAGATATACCTTGTACAGAGAAAAATGGACTTTATATTAAAATGTTGCAACCATTTAAATACAAAATTAGCATTAGATATAGGGTGCGGGCAGGGACAGTATGTCCAATACTTAAACCGCCGAGTAAAAACCGTAATCGGTATGGATTTTTCCTTTAATAATATAAGGAATACGCTAAATATAAAATGCAATGAGAATGCATTAAATTCTGACGGAAAAGAGATCCCATTTCAATCGAATAAGTTTGACTTTTGTTATTGTATTAATGTAATTCATCATCTTACTTCGAGGGATGCACAAAAACAAATGATTGATGAGATGTTTAGGGTGGTTAAACCTCGAGGTTATATCTTTATATTTGACTTATCAATGAAAAATCCCCTTTTCACATTTTACCTTGAAAAAATATTTCCAATAATAAGGAGTATTGATGAGGGGGATGAACTATTTTTTAATACGGAAGATATCCTTAAATTGATTAATGGCAGCTATGAATTAGTTTCTGTTGATTATTACTCTTTTATTCCAGATATTACACCGAAGATATTCTTGAGATTTCTAATGAAACTTGAAAGTTTGATTGAAAGAACCTTCTTAAAACGGTTTGCCATGCATCAAGTAATCATATTGAAAAAGAAATAAAAATGAACATAAAAAAACACCTTCTTAACTTCAAGACTAAGTTTTTAGAGTTTTGGAACCACAAGATTTTTAGAATTGCCGTTTTAGTTCATATTTTCTATATCATCTTCTCTATAATCTTGTTCTTTACTGTATTTTACACACAAAACGATTTTAGGGTCTATTATGAGACGGGAAGGCGATTTTTATTTGATATAAATAACCTCTACAGTCAAGAAAATTATTATATCCATTTTCGGTACTTTCCTATGTCGGCACTTTTTTATATCCCCTTTTCTCTTTTTGAATTTAATATGGGTTATATTCTTTTTACTCTAATAAACATTCTATTAAATCTTGGAATAACCATTGTTTTATATAAGCTCATCATTTTAGTGATAGGAGAAAGAACTGTTAAAGAAGATAAAGTTGTTAGGTATCTTTCCGTTTATTTAGTCGCGATTCCGCATATAGATAACTTTATTTTAGGCCAGATTAATTTATATGTGGTGTTTCTAATCCTCTTATCTATTTACCTCTTTATGAATAAAGGAGGACTCAAATGGGATTTTATCGCAAGTATTATAATGGGTATGGGAATATGTATTAAACCTATTACATTTTTAATTATACCATTTCTTATAGTTATTAACTATCATTTGAGAGAGCGACGATGGACGTTTAAATTAAAAGACTCCTTAATTAGATTGACAGGTGTAGCATTGGTACTTCTCCCCAATATTTTATTCTTTTTTCTTTTTCCAAAATTATGGCAAGGTTTTCTGAGAAATAATTTCGGAGGGAATAGAACGATTGAAATAAACTTTTCTTTCAGTTTAACAAAGCTAATTATAAATATGTTCATGTTCTTTTCCATACCATTTAATCAAACCGCAATCCTCTTATTTATATTTTTAATTTTTGGGGGTATTGCAATATTTGTTTTTCTATTTACAAATAATAAAGAGACATCCATTATCTACGGGGTTGCCTTAAGCACCCTTATTATGTTGCTAGTTTACTACGACTCGTGGACCCACCATTTGCTAATGGTAATACCCCTCCTTATCCTAATTACCTTCGACTTAACCGAATATCCTGAATTAATAAAAAGATACATAAAACCCAGTTTAATCTTTTTTAGTTTTTTGGACCTGTTGTTTATGGGTATTTGGCATATTACAGAGCAATGGTTTCCGTTTAATTTCGAAAGCACGATCTTTTTAATTCTTAGTTTTTATGCAATATGTAAGTTTTTAATTATAAGCAAGTACGGCAATGGTGATAAAAAATAGATATCATACCTGCAATTGATATAAGCAATGGACAATGTGTTCGACTCTATAAAGGAAAAAAAGGGACCGAGAAAGTGTATTACAAAGACCCCTTGGATGCATTAAAGTTTTGGATGGAACAAGGGATAGAACGGCTCCATTTTATAGATCTTGACGGTGCTTGGGGTTCTAATACGAATAAAAATTTATTCAGACAAATGATCCAAATTGCAAGAGATGAAGTAAAGATACAAATTGGAGGAGGTATAAGGTCCATTGAGGGTGCTGAAAACTTAATTAATCTCGGTGCCGATAGAGTTATAATTGGCACGATGGCAATACATCATCCGGAAAATATCGAAAAATTGGCTCAAAAGGTGGGCTCTAAGCACATTATGGTTGCTCTGGATTATAAAAAAGGAAAGATATCCACGCATGGATGGACACAACAAACCGATAAAAATCCCTTCGCGTTCGGAAAGAAGATATCTAAATCAGGGGCGGGGTACATACTATTTTCAGCAATCGAGGCTGATGGAGCATTTACAGGTCCTGATTTTACTAACATTCGCAAGATGAGAAAATCGGTCGATATTCCGGTATATGCGGCTGGAGGAATTCGGAATAGAGAGGATATCGAAGAATTATATGCAATGGATGTCCACGGAGTTATAATCGGTAAAGCCTTCTATGAAGGACGAATAGATCCCGCTATTATTAACGAGTTTTTATAAAATAATAAAAAGAAATAAAAACTTAAAACATTATTATCTTATTATATATTAATATAAGAGAAGCAATTTTTAATATTGGACTCTATAAAAATTTATAATAAAGAACTTTTCTTATTAAATAATCAATTAGGATTCAAAAATAATTAATAATTTATAATTTTTCATATTATATGAGGGTTAAACCGAATGGCAGATAAATGCGAGTTTTGCGAAAGTACCAATATAGATTATACTTGCCCCAAATGTAATTCCTCTTTTTGTATCAACCACATCGCAACCACCGAGCAGTGGATGTGTAAGAAACATGAAATAAAATATTCTAAAGCGAAAGCCAAGGAAAGTAATTTTAGATGTACGGTTGTTGAGGACAGTAAATGCCCTGAATGCGGCTCTCTCTTGCAGCTGGATAAACTGAGCTCCGGTCAATACTATCTTTCATGTACCTCGTGTTCATGGAATTCCTATTTAAAGACGCCGGGACTATTCTTTGCGTCCAAGAGCAAACTGGCGAAAGAAGCGAACCGTTATAAGCTCATTGATGGGTTCGATCTTTGCGGAAAAAAATTTAAGCACTATGAGGGGAAAGAAATCTGCCCTACTTGCTTCTTAGACTTGTTAAAGAGGTCCCCCCTAACTAATTTTTCGACGATTAATGACGCGCTTAATATTTCCGAAGAACAGATGATTAAACTAATCGAGAAATATCTAAAAGAGGAGCGGATCTACGGTATTATTGATAGAAAAAACCGAATGTTTTATTATATCTCGAAAGACATTAAAAATAAATTGTTGGAGAAATTCCACAACGAAGGTATAGTAGAAATCGCTGATATCGCCTTAATGCTCGATATGAGTTCCGAAATTGCCTTGCAAGTGGTCTATAATTTAATAAGTACCTATAAAATAAAAGGTAGTTTCTCTATTGACAAAAAAACCTATTACACCCAATCATATATCATATCAACCACCATTGAGACCATTGAGGATAAGGGACGGATTTCGCTTCAAGGCTTAGCAAATAAATTCAACATCCCTAAGGAGCTAATGAAATCATTTTGCGTAAATTTAATGAGGACAGGCGAAATAAATGCCTTTTTTGCGGATAAGGGTAATGAAATTATAACATCAGAACAAATTTTCAACGAAATAATTCAATACTCCAAAAAAAATGGGTTGTTTGAGCTTAAAAAATTGGCAAACCAACTCAAAATTGCATTAGAACTAGCACGAAGAAATCTTCATAAATTGATTAAAAAGGGTAAGGTTAAGGGGATATTCACCCAACGACGGGAGTTTATGACCCATATCTACTTAGAGCAGAGAATTAAGAAATTGGCAAAAGCTTATCGGAAAATGCCCTTAAAAGATTTATCGAGTCGATTAAGTATTACAGAATCGAGTATTGAGAAGGTTCTTGCGCAATTAATCGGGAAAGGCGTCATTGATGGATATATTGATATGGATAAGCACCTTTTTGTTGCTTATAGCGTATCATCTGGCCCTCAACCGCAACCGCAACCGCACCCCCAGCCATCTCAAAGCGTGTCATATCCTCAAGTATCCCATGAAGATGAGAAAAAAATCGAAGTGGTAAGAGAGTACGATTTCGTGGGCGGACAAGTACGATTTAAGGTGGTTGTACGGAATAATAGCAAAATGGCCATCAATAATATTAAAGTTATCTTGGATACACCCTCCAGTTATAAAGTAAAAGAGCAAATGATTACGGTACCTGTGATTCAGAGCGGGGAAACTCGAGGGTGTGACTTTTATTTAGAACCGAAATCATGCGGAATATCTAAGATCTCTGGAACGGTTATCTACAATAATGCCTTGGGCGAGCAAAAATCAAAACCCGTTCGCCGGAAAGAGGTTCAAATCAAATGTCCTTTAGTATGCACCTCCCTCTCTACGATAGAAGATTGTCAAACGGCCATCGCCTCATTACCCGATGATGCTCGTGCCTTTTTAATCGCGGATTTAGACCCTAGGCTAGCTTATCGTGGCGGCATTAGGGCGATGAAGAATTTTGAAACGAGCATGATCACTTCCCATGAAAATGCTAACAAACAAGAGGGTTATAAAGCTGAGGCATGGTTCTGTGCCGAGGCGAAAGTATCTGGACAGCGAATCATTACCCGTGTATTGGTGTCTGAGGGGAACCAATCGTTAGAAGTGAGAGTATGGTGTGATAATCCCAGCCAGTTAACGGGGTTTTTAGCAAAGATCGTGGAGCATTTATTTGAGGAGATTAATATAATCAGAAAAATTCGAAGTGACGAGCGGGAGAAAACAATTGATGTTATGGCCATAACCCAGAATTTAGTAGAAATTAGCGATTATTGCATGCTTCAATGGAAAGCTCTTAATATCAGAAATAAACTCCACGATACATTCATTCGAATTCGAAAAATATTGAATAATGATAATCCTATATTAAATAGAATCGAATATTGGCTCACGCAACTGAATAAGTATAAGAAAGACGAGAACATCAGCGAGCAAGATGCCGATAAACTCGCAGATGATGTCGAAAAATTCAAAGACGTTTTAAAACGCAATATAAGCCTTTAAAACATCATTTAATAACAATAAAAAAGAAATTCATTATTGAACGATATCAATTCTATAGAGAGAAAAATAATAGAAATAAGTAGCCCAGAGCGGATTCGAACCGCTTTCGCGAATGCTATCAAAATATTGATAAAAACATTGGTCACGGGGTTCAGGGCCCCATATGCTTGGCCGCTACACCACTGGGCTCTTTAAAATCAAACCCTACTAATTATACAACAATATGATTACTTTATTTAAATCCAAACTACCTAAAAAATTTAGCTATTTTATGACTTTTTATTTACGTTTTAATAAATATCTTTTTAGAATAAAAAAACCTATGTATTTCTATGTATGATCTTCTCCCAAAAGTTTTCACATCGAAGGGTTCAGAGGAAACTTTTGACCCCGAAAAGATTATGAACAGTTTACTTGAAGAGACTGATTTGAATCCCGAAAAAGCCCAAGAAGTTGCAATCGAACTCACGCGGCGGGCAATAGCATATAAAATTAAAGTACTTACCAGCCCAGAAATACGGGAATTGGTCTGCTCTATTCTGCTAGAAAAGGGGTTGGATAAAGCACGATTCAAGTATACTCGATTAGGGCTTCCGTTTTATGACTTTGACAAGCTTATTTCTTCCTCTAAAGATGAAGAGCAAAAGAAAGATCGTGTATTCGACCAGATACTTTATGAATACGAAGAAATCAAAAAGATACTCCAAGACCTTAATGAATAGGGAAACAAATTTTTAAATATTCCTTCACCTTTATCTTCACCTTCAAGATCAAACTAAATAATCCATCTTATATTTTTCTTTCTTTTATAATAGTTTATTTATTTCATAAGATAAAACCTATAGAAGACTTTAAGAAATACTGAAATTGCCCCAAGTTGGAATTAAAAATTTATATGATTTATCATTTACTTAAAATAGAGATAGAGGAATAAGAATTTTGAATAGGTATTTATTATGAGCACTGAGAATATAAAAAAACGCCCCATTAAAGCCGTTATCATTGCTACATCTCATGGGGTGCCTTTAGTTAGCGTAAAATCAAGTTCAGAAATAGATGAAAAACTAATATCTCCCTTCTTCAGCGCCATTAAAAACTTTTCTGAAAATACATTAGATTTTTCTAAGGAGGGATTAGATTTCCTACAAATTAAAGGGGGGAAAGTGGAAACATTAATCGCCCGGAATCACGATTTAATTCTAATAGCATTAATGGATAAAGATATGAAGAAGATCGGCGTGAAAAAGGAGGCAGAGGAAGCTTTAAATCTATTCTATGAAATGTATAAAGATGAGCTGCAAGAAATGGATGCTACATGTGTTGATTTAAATGTATTTAAGAAGTTTGAGGTTATTTTAGAAAAACAGATTCAAGATTACTATGAAAAAGTATCTAAAGGTGAAGAGGGGGGCTTTTTTAGTAAAATTATCAACTTCTTTAGTAAGGAAATGGGATAAAGTTTCACTAAAATCCCTCTATTCCTAAGTTTTTCAACAAATTCCATTTTATAAAGATTAAAAATCAGAGTTCCATTTTATAAAGATTAAAAATCAGAGTTATATTTATATATATATTTTGATTTATATTTAAATGGTAATGGATGTAAAATCGAAAAGAGGAATTCATGACAGTAAAATGGTATTTTTAAACCCCGTGAAGATAAGGGACGTTCTCCTTATCTCGGGATACTAAAAAAAAACCCAACTGGAATGAAAACAATCTTATTCTCTCCTCTTTTCCATCCATTTACCACTTTTTTATCTAATATCTGGTTTGAACAAATAAGAAGAAATATTGGATAAGAAATACTTGCAGAATTTAAATTCTGGTTTTTATTCGCTCGTATATAATCTTAAAGTATTCATCACTCATACCGGCAATATAATCTCTTACAATGAGCGGGAGCTTATCGTCATCCTTTAAAGGTTTATAATAGGTGCTAAAATCCTCATCATCGATATATTCGATGTGATCTTTAAAAATGTAAGAATTAAATCGTTTGTTTTCCAAATCTGCTAGTGATTTTTCAAATATGACCTTAAACTTTTCTCGAACCTTATCCATGAAGGTCATCCTTGAGTCATCCTCAATTAAGAAATCCCTCCTGTGGTAAATATTTTTATAATTAAACTCCTTTAACCGCTTTAGGGCTTCAAATACTTCTTCGGTGTAACCTATTGTATCACTTTCTAAACTGCGGCTGAGTAAGTCCATCATTAGGTGATGAATTATATCCCGGTTCGTATCTCCCAAGACATCTTTACAAGATTTAGGGACATCTTCCCGCTTAATATAGTTAAGTAAGATAGCGTCCTCGATATCTCTTCCGATATAGGCCATAGTATCAGCAAATCTTACCGCGATGCCTTCATAAGACATCGGAATCCGGTTTATCTTGTTTTTATCCATTGAATCTTTATATTCCTCAAAATGGTCGTCCCAACTTTTTCCATTTATCGTTTTTGGCTTTAATTTGCGTTCTGAAATTTCACCATTATGGCATAGGATTCCATCAAGTACCTGCAAGGTCAAATTAAGTCCTTTGGCCGGCTCTTGGGGGAATCGTTTCTCCAAACGTGAGAGCCATCGAATTCCTTGGGCATTATGAAAAAATCTCCCAAGGCCGTACTTCTCACTAAGATCATTTAAAATATGTTCTCCTAAATGCCCGAAGGGTGCATGCCCAACATCATGCCCGTGAGCAATAGATTCTATTAAATCGGTGTTGAGTCTTAGAACCCTCCCGATTTGTTGGGCTAATCTTGAAACAAGTGTAACATGGAGGGCCCTATGGGTAATATTGGCGTTAAATGTATCTAAATTAAAAAAAACTTGGGATTTGCCAATATATCTCGCATAGGCTTTTGAATGGATAATCCGGTCAGTATCCCGGAAAAAGGGGGTTCTAATATCTCTCCTATCCTTTTCGCTTTCTTGATAGTATCTAATGGCAGCAGAGTCTGATATCCCTAACTCACCGAGTCCATATTCCGTTTGAAATAGATCCTTTAATTGCTTAATATTATCAGGAGTCATTCGTTGGGATTATTAGAAATTAGCACTCTTAATTTAATAATTTACGTTCGGTTTCTATAATAAGTAGAGACTTATTTAAATGAATTAGTTATCTAATTTTTATTTTACCATCGTTTACCCCTTATTCAATATTTTCAAAAAAGCTTGAGAAATAAGATTTTTTATCCAAATTTGATCTTTATAGCGTCATAGGGGCATTCTTCCTTACATTTTAAGCAAAGATTGCATTCGCCTTCCCCAGTAAACGATTCAAATGGCTCATCCAAAATCTTTATCTGCTTGGGGCAAATATCCTCACAAGCACCGCAATCTTGCCGTCCTCCACATTTTACGGGGCTTCTAGATAACTTTAAAAATGAGAATTGGCTTATTTTTCCCGAGATTGCACCAAATGGGCATAGATATCTGCAATAGACTCGCGGGTAAAAAATTGAAAGTGCTAAGATGACTAAATAGAAGAAGAATGAAATAGTCGTGAGGATATCTGTAAAAATCGGTAAAAGACTCGCGCTTAAAACGATTTGTATGATAACATCAGGAAAAACTACGAAAATAAATTCGGATAAGGAAAAAACGGATAAAGGTTTATTTCCGAAAGGCCCTAATCGCGATTTTACTCCTTCAAAAAGAATTTCGTCAGTAAAGGATGCCATAAAAACACCCGTCATAATTATTATAAGCGCAATGATTATGAATGATTTAATTTTTAACAGTTTATCATGTGTAGTATGATTTATTGTTTTTTCTTCTGTAGGGATGAAATATAGGGCATCTTGAATGGTTCCTACGGGACAAATCCACCCGCAGAAGAACCTGTTTGAGAAAAGGATTATTAGAATGAAGGCGCCAATGAGGAATAGTGGAAAAACCCCTTGGGTAATTGAATATAAGATATATTCTAGTATCCCAGCCCCCTCAGAGAGCGCATTCCGCGGAGTACTTAAAAATGGCTGAACTTTAATAATCCCCTCAAAACCCATTAAATTGACGAGGAGTAGTTTCTCAATGATTATATAGTTGATGAAGAGGAAGGAAACTATTTGAACTATCCTTCTAAAAATTGAAATCTTCTTATCTTTAAAATTAATACTTAGTTTTTCCATATAAATTACTTAAATTGTTATTTAAAAAAAATTTTGCTGAAAAGGAACAGCACATCTTTAAAATTATTAAAATCTTAATCATTGTACTTGAAAAAATACGTGACTAAAAATATATTTAACATATTTTATATTTTTCTATACAATTCTATTGAAGCCTCCCCGCCCTAAAGGACGGGGATTCCTACGAGTCCGCTAAGCGTTGGCCGGTG
>CAZDJH010000003.1:15461-29461 GCA_964505645.1 uncultured archaeon
CATCAGATGTAAGAAATTTTACCATAATATTTATAGCGGAATTTAGGCCACACATGAAATATGTCCACACTGTAAGGCCCGATTACCACCAAGGGCAAAAAAGTGCCCGAAATGCGGTAAACCAGTCTAAATTTAACCCTTCTTTTTCTCTAATGAATTTAGCCCTTTAACAAAACAGTTTCTTGATTCTGCGGAGATGTAGTTTGTTTTCCCATCTTTTTATGAATCATTGTTGATAGTGAGATGCATTTGCTCTCTTCACCGTGATTTGTCAAAATCATCTTTGGGCGTGGCTGGATTCTGCGGACAAATTGCGAGATCTGGCTTCTAGAGGAATGGCCTGAAAAGCCCTCAAGGACAAATGTTTGTAGATTTACCTTAACTAAGTTTGTGCGCCCTTTATTACCTACATACTGAAATTCCTTATATCCCCTCTGAATTCGATTCCCTAACGTTCCACGGACTTGGTATGAAACAAATATCAACGAATTATTGGGATTATCAGCTAAATTTTTAAGATAATAGACAGATGGTCCACCAATAAGCATTCCGCTCGTTGCTAGAATGACGCAAGGCCCTCCCTTTAAGACATCTAACCGCTCTTCGTAGGACTTGATCGAGGTGAAAAAGTCGCTTAAAAAGGGATTCTTGCCTTGATGGAGGATCTTTTCCTTCAAATCCGAACTTAAGAAGTCTGGATTCGCTGTGTGAATTGCCGTTGCTTCAGAGATTAATCCATCTAGAAAGATGGGGACTTCTTCGAGCATCCCCTTTTCTAAATACTCTTCAATAACTATAATTAATTCTTGGGCTCTTCCGACTGCTAACACGGGAATTAAAATCTTTCCATCTTGTCTTACGGTTGAATTAATAATTTGTCGTAATTGACGCTCAGAGTCTTGCCTGCTGGGAATTCTGTCTTGTGGACCCCCATATGTCGATTCAACTAATAGGCTTTCGACACGCGGGAACTTAATATTAGCACGTTCCAATAATCGGGTTTTTTGGAACTTAAAGTCACCGGAGTAAACAAAGTTATAACCTCCCTTACCGAAATGTAGATGCACCATAGACGACCCTAAAATATGGCCAGAATTATGCAGGGTAAGCTTGATATCAGGCGCGATATCTGTCACCTTTCGCCAGCTTAAAGGAATCGTATGCAATACAGTATTTTTTACGTCTCTCTTTGAGTAAGGGGGAGTTCTTCCTTCTCGTTCGCATATCTGAACATAATCTAATTGAAGCATCGTCGATAAATTGCGCGTAGGAAGTGTACTATACACAGGTCCTCGATATCCGTACTTAAATAGGAAAGGGACGAATCCGCAGTGATCTAAGTGGGCATGGGACACAATTACAGCATCAAGATCCCTAATGTTAAATTCAGGGAGCTCTAATAACGGATATTGATTTTGCGAGTCTCCTACATTAATGCCACAATCGAGAAGTATATTACTGTCTTTTGTTTGCATTAAGATGCATGACCGTCCGACCTCGCGAAATCCGCCTAACGCGGTCAACCTTATGTTAAGATCTTCATACATGCAAGGACGATGGATCCGTTTGCCAATCCTCAAAAGTATCTCTTTTTGAGTCTTCCGTTCTTTAGCAAGCATTCCCCGAATTAATTGGATTGTTCTTGACTTTAATGGGGGAGTTCGTATCGTATTAGGTTGCCAGTAGGTATTTGAACGGATTTCTTTTAAATTAACTCCTTTTTTACCTATAACTAGTCCCGGTTTCCCAGACTCAATTATAACTTCTCCGCGCGTATGATCAAATTCAATATCCGTGATTTCGGCTTCTTCCCCTACTAAATTTTTTATATATTCTTCGGTTTCTGCGGGGTCCATTCGTTTATCAACGTTCCAACGGATTACAACTCGTTTACGCATCTTTTTTGCTAAGTCTCGTAATATATTCGATTTTTGGATGAGATCATCATTAGCTTCTACGGAATTACCAGCTGAATATACAGCGATTTCAGGTCCTTCAAACTCTATTTTCTGTATTTCTACATCATCCGGGAAATATTCGCGTATTTCCTTTTTAATCTTTTCTAGTTCATGCTTAAAACTCATGTTAATTCAATTAATTATTTTGGATTTAATCTATTTTTATTAAATTCTACTCAAAAAAATGTTAGTGTCCGTCAATCAATTCTTTTCCCTTATGCCTTTCAACTTTAAAACTAACTTAATTAAAATATATAGTTTGATTGAGAATGGTATTTTTTTGAAATTTTACATATATTTGAGATATTTATTGCTTAAACAAACAGATAAAATTCCTAATCTCTAAGGAAGTAAAATAAACTTTTGAATAAAAACTTTTGTATGAGTTTTAATAAAATAATTAAATACTCTGCTTATTTTCTCTTATCAATAATGATATATTACCATACATTACTCCGAACTCTCTATTAAATAAAGTTCTTATTATATTATATTTTCTTCTATTATAAAACCAATAAGAAGTCTAAAGGACAATGAATAAATTAAAGATTGGAGCAATCGCCTCTGGCTCTGGAAGTAATTTTGAGGCAATTGTGAACGCGTGTGAAGGGGGCATTCTAAAAGATAAGGCTCAAGTAGAGGTATTATTATGTAATAAGGCTGGAGCCTTTTGCATGGAACGGGCTAAAAAACACAATATCCCATTTCATTTGATTGAATCAGATAAGCACGAAGGAACCAGAGAAGAGTTTGACGAAAAAATGATCAAAATCCTTGATGATTATAACGTGGAACTCGTCGCATTGGTAGGCTATATGCGATTTGTCAGCAGCATTTTTATTGACCATTTCAGAGAGAATGCTGAGAGGGATGCTGTAATGAACATTCACCCTGCCTTATTGCCCAGCTTTAAGGGTATGCATGCTCACGAAGATGCTTTAGCATATGGCGTGAAGATATCGGGAGTAACCGTACATTTTGTCGACGCTAAGGAAGACCATGGTCCTATTATCATCCAGAAATGTGTTCCCGTATATGCATCGGATACTAAAGATACACTCGGCCCTAGGATTCTCAAATGGGAACATAAAGCTTTCCCCAAGGCGATCGAACTGTACTGCGATGGGAGATTGCAGGTCAAGGGCCGAATCGTTCATATCGATGGGGGCGTAAAATTATAGATATATTAATATATTATCTGAGCAAGACCCTCGTTAAGTTCGATATGTAGCGTTAAAACATTAATAAGGGGAATGTAAAATATAAATTTAAGGTATGGAAGATTATATTAAAATGGGGAAATTCTCCTTTTCAATGGCTGTTCTGACCCAATTGAGATTGATACGGATTATCAATTCAATGAAAGGGATCTTGAGTTAGGAGAAAAGGGATTTCCCCTTAAATTATTCAAACTACAGTTATACAAATAAGAAGAATTTTTAGTTTGTTATTCCTTACTAAAGTAGATATACATGCCACATCGAAAGGAAATTACTGAAATCTTGGACTTAATGAAAAAAACCGAGAATATTCGAGATATGGGGTTAGTGGGGCACATCGACCATGGTAAGACGACCTTAAGCGATTCCTTACTGAGTGAAGCAGGATTATTGAACCCCGACTTAGCAGGAGAGGCGAGAGTACTGGATTATTTGGAGGAGGAACAAGAGCGGGGGATTACAATGAAGTCTACTAATATTTCGCTTTATTATGAGAAATCATTAGAGGAACAAGAGCCCTTTTTAATTAATTTAATAGATACTCCGGGCCACCTCGATTTCTCCGGGAAAGTCACCCGAGCGCTCCGCTTAATAGATGGAGTTATTGTAGTAGTCGATGCAGTGGAGGAGGTTATCGCACAATCCGAGACCGTTATTAAACAAGCGCTGGAAGAGGGTGTAAAGCCCATTCTGTATATAAATAAGGTGGATCGATTAATTAGGGAACTGAAATTAACCGATGACCAAATTAGAAAAAAATATAGCCGCATAATTAATGATTTTAATATCCAAATCGAGCGCTATGCAGAGCCTCCGTTCAATGAAGAGTGGAAAGTTTCACCGGCAGATGGGGATGTTGCATTTGGTTCTGCCCTTCATAAATGGGGTTTTACGCTGAATCTCCTTCAAAAGAGCGGGTTGAAGTTTCAAGATATTAGAAAACGTTACAAAAAAGAAACCTATTCTAAAGAAACTTATTCTGATTTAGCGGTCTATTTACCAATCGATAAAGCCATTTTGGAAATGGTGGTGAATCATCTTCCGAACCCCCTTGAGGCACAAAAGTATCGTATTAAAAAGATATGGAAAGGAGACACGGATTCAAAAATTGGTAAATCAATGATTACTACGGATCCCAACGGGCCTTTAATTATATGTGTGAGTAAAGTAAAAGCAGAAAAGCACGGGATTGTTGCGACAGGGAGAATCTTTTCCGGAACATGCTCCAAAAAAGAAGATATGTATTTATTGAGGGCAAATGTTCGCGAACACGTGAGGCAGATTGCTCTGTTTATGGGACAGCGTCGAGAACAGGTTGATACAATTCCCGTGGGCAATATCGTGGCATTAGAGGGATTAAAGGAGATAAAAAGCGGTGAAACATTGGTTGAAACGGACTATATAGATACTATGGTTCAGTTCGGGAATGTAAAATATGTCTCAACTCCCGTTATTACCGTTTCCATAGAACCAGAGTATCTAAGAGACATCGAAGAGATGAAAGACATTATAAAAAACTTATTAATTGAGGACCCCAACTTGAAGTTCGAGACAAATGAGGAAAATGGTGAATTCCTCTTGTCAGGAATGGGCCCCTTACATTTAGAGGTCACCGCAAACGAAATTAAAAAACGCGGAATTGGAGTCTCCATTTCTGAACCTCGAGCTGTATTTAAAGAGTCATGTAGAGGTAAATCCTCTATTATTAAGTCCGAAAGTCCCGAAAAAAGCCACTATGTTCACTTGCGATTGGAGCGCTTGGATGATAACACAATTAACTATTTTCGCTCCGAAAATTTACAATCTCTCAAATCTTTTGATAGATTCCAAACGCAATTGGAAGATCATACAGACTTAACCCCAGAAGAAATTGAAAATATATGGTATTATGATAATGATAACAATGTTTTAATATTCAAACCCAAAAAAAAATTGAATGAATTTTATCAATCGCTCATAAAAGAAATTATCGATAAAATCCATCTGAACGGACCGCTCTGCGGAGAAAAAGTATCCGAATTAAAGATTACTGTTAGTGACATCTGCATCGATAATTTAGACGAGGAAACGGCCTTTTCGGAATTATCCGTACTTTTTTATGATGCTATCAAGCGAGGGCTAGAGGAGGCGGGAATGGTCCTTCTTGAACCGATTTACAATTCAATCATTCAACTCCCCCCTGAATATATCAAAA
Source organism: uncultured archaeon (assembly GCA_964505645.1). Taxonomy (GTDB): domain Archaea; phylum Asgardarchaeota; class Lokiarchaeia; order Sigyniarchaeales; family SOKP01; genus TEKIR-8. The sequence goes on from CAZDJH010000003.1 coordinate 20,834, forward strand.
GTGTCCTTTCTCTTTTACCTAAATATCGCGCGAACATAAAAGACATTCACCAAGAAAATGAATATCAAGCAACCATAGAAATCCTTTTACCGGTTCGCCATTCGGTAAAATTTGCCGAGGATTTGAGGTCGACCACATCTGGACGTGCATTCTGGCAAAACCAGTTCCACTCATTTATGCAAGTACCTCAGCAACAAGCAGATAACATTATAAGTGATCTAAGGTTTAGGAAAGGATTATCCTGGTGAAGCAAGAAAAGATGCGCCCGCCGGGATTCGAACCCGGGTCACAAGGATGGGAACCTCGTATGCTACCGTTTTATTTATTGAGGAATTCTCAATTAACCTATACTACGAGCGCATTATATACTGATAACTTTTAATGTTATTTAAAATATATGAAGCGTTCCATAATAAATCTATGCTGCATTTATCATCTCTTTTCAAATAATTAAATAAGAAAATAAGTATTAGCAAGTTAATATTCTCTGGAATTTTTATGTTTTTATTATTTTATTTTCATTATTGGTCTATTTTTCTACTTGAAAAAGCAGATATTATTTTTGAAAACAAACATTTATTTTTTTAAATTATTATGAATTACCACATATAAGTAGTTTTTAATTGAAAATGAATTAGTTGATTTAGATGATTTATCAGGGTCTGTTCAATTTATTAAACATGTATTTACAAGAGGCAAGTTTGCTTTATATTAGTTTAAATAATTTTTTCAAAGGTCAATTGGAAGAGGAAGGGTTGAATCAAAAGATCGAGAAAGGCGATAATGCACGAGAATACATCGAAACTATTATGCGTAACTTACTGGCTTCTTTAGAGGAAATATTAAGGGATCTAGGATTCGAAGAAGTAGATTTCCTAACAACCATAAAGGACCCTTTTATCCAAATCAAGGAATCCCAAATTGATAAAATATACCTCGTAAAAGATGTTTACGATACCATCATTACACCCCTTATCCATGAATTAGTTTTTGAGAAAATTTGTGAGTATGTAGTTAATATTGGTCAAGGACAGAGGATATTAATAAATCTAAGGGAAAACAATGCCTTTCCACTTGAAAATTTGATTGAGGTTCGTGAGTTAAAGGACTTATTCGATAAAACCCCCGACAAGGCAGAAAATCTTAAGGACTATATTGAAATAGAGCATGTAATAATCAAATCATATCAGAAACACAAAGAAAAGATAGAAAGCTTAGAGGAATTAAAGGAAACTCGAAATAAAATCCAACTTATTTATTTAATTTATAGGATTGTTAATTACTTTAATTTAGAAAAGATATTTGACTTTTCAAACATAAAGACATATTTAACGGAGCATATTGATGAATGGCTTAGAACTATTCCATTAGTCACATTAAAGAACCCTGAACTTTATTTTTGTGGGATATATTTATCCCATCACTTAGGAGTTCCCATAGACCGAGAAAAGATAAAGGAATTTTTATTTGATATATATTCAGAATTTATCGACGGGTTCGATTCACCAATAATGGAGGGAACTGGCGCCCTATATTACTATGTAAAATCGCTTAATCTTTTAGAAATTGACCTCGGGGATGAGAGAATCAGTACTTTGGTTGAGGCGGATTGGGATTATTTTGAATCGGATAAATTAGAAGATTTAGAAACTACATGTTTGATTGTGATTTTAAAAGTCTGCAATATAATCGGTGTTTTAGACCATTTTGATAAGGGTAAGATAAAGGCGATTAATGACGAGATTCAAAAGCGAATGGGAAAAAATGAGATTAAACAATATAGAGATGGCTTTTTCTCATCTGAGGCGACCTATTATGTGTTGTTCTATTATTATATGCGTCTTAACCTTGCGGATTTAAAGGTTGAGAATTTGTTGGAGAATATTGTGAGCCGAATTTATAGGAATCTTGAAATCCTCGATTTCAGAAAGGATACAAGCTACGACTTGATGAGCGAATTATTTTATTCTTGTGAGAGTCTGAAACTATTTAATTGTATTGAAGAACGCCCTCTACTCCTAAGGCTCGCCAATTATTTATTTCCAGAGAAGGTAGTGAATCAAATCAAATCGGAAGGAGAATTAACTCTAGATAAGGAAAACCTGAGACATCGGGGAGTTAGTCCTATAACCGGGGAAACTCTTTATTAAAATTAATGTGCGTTATTCCTTTTTTTGAATTTAAAATTATTAAAAACCAGTCTTTAGTGTGTGATGAGAACTGGCTTGTCGGTAAGGTTTATTACTCTTTCAGTGACATGTCCCATCATTATATCAATTACATGCTTTTTGCCTCTTGCAGCCATAATAATTAAATCAAAATCTTTTGCATATTCTACAATCTCCTCTACAGGATTCCCCTTAAGAACTTTTGATTTAATTAAAGAACTCTTATAGCGTACATCTTTCGCATTTTGTATTGCTTTATTAATATAATTTCTGCCTTGCTTCTGATATCTGTTTACAAGTTCTCCGTATGTTTCTTTTCCGTGGGAGGAAACCTTTTCTATATGTTCTTCATCAACGACATAAATCACATGGGCTTCGCAATCTCTAAAATTTAAGGCAAAATTCAAAGCATACTTAAATGATTCAATACTTTTTGTAGTTCCATCAATAGGGATTAATATCCTTTGATAATTTATTTTTTCTGACATTTTTCTCTTTCATTTTTTTTATTATTTAATATAAAAGATTTCATTATATATTAGGTTCCAATTATTTTTGGAAAATATTTCCATCGAGTTAATATATCTCATCTCACTTCCGATCCGCAATTTGGACACTTCTTTAACGAATTCACCAGCGTCATACCACAGTTTGGACACTTAATAATTAGCGGCTTTTTATACTTAAATTCTAATGTTTCAGTCTCAACGACTTTTGGCATTCTAACCCTATAACTTTTTTTCGTTTTCATCCGATTTGATTCATATTTCGAGTGAGACGTAAGAAGAGATAGCGATATATCCTTTACCTTTATAATCAGTCCGTAGAAGAGAAGCCATAGGAAGGAGCATAATAAGAATATCACGATAAGATTTACCCGTAAAAGAAATAAAATGACGATAAGTAAAGCAATGAATGTTGTGTTTGCTGCTATTAATAAATCATTTTTCTTTTCGTGTTTAATATTCAACACCAACAAATATTTCTTCCCTATCAGTTAATAGATTCGATTTATCTTTATAAAGTTATGAGATTGGAGAATCAATAAAGGACTCAATTATCATAAATATTTTCTCTCTATATATTGCTTTGCATCGTCAATAAACCCTTTTGCCTTCTCTGTCTCAATCTCTTTTTCAATTTCAGCCGAAATTACATCTTCTTCAATTTCTGTTTTAAAGTTGATCTTAGAAAAGTCACTCTCCAGCATAAAGGGATCAAATTCCGTCCCTACACCCTCGTAAAATTTGAAAAAGAATTCATAGAAGTTTAACCTGAGTGCATTAATGAATGCGACGATCCCCTCCAGCACAATTATTAATGTATTTCCCCCAATTAATACAAAAACAATAATAATTTGCGTCAATATATTGCTACTTGCAAGGATCTCAACAATCGATTGTAAGGCGACCATTAAGGAGATATGTGCGAGTGCTAAGGCTAATAGTCGTAGGTATGATAATATATTACTCGGAACAGAAAGTGCGGTCTCAAATGTTTCTATTGATCCTTCACTTAATAATTCACTATAAGATTCCTCTTTTAAGTAGGAAACGCCACATAATTTTCCCAAGGGTTTTAATACAATTAATAAAATTCCGGGAATTATGGGGAGTAGTACCGGGTAAGGAGGTCTAAGCCAAACCATAATATCAACCCCCCACTTAAGTACAATAAATACTAAGAAATCTAAAAATAATATTTTCATTAATGGCTCTGCAAATGCTTGATAGATCTTTCGGTTAACAATATAGTTCACAAATTCAATGATTAAACCTAAATTTATATGGGCAACCCCAATGAAAATAACAAACCAAAGGAGCCCCATAATATTATGTAAGGGTTTATATACTGTTATCCATCCTATTTTTGGAAGCCATAACTGAATTGGTTCCAATTGAATTCCGAATATTTTATGGGTTCCAAAGAACTCCCCATATAGGGTGCCAAATAAAATAGCCCATATTCCGCAATAAAAGATGATCCAAGAGAGATTTCTCATTGATTCACTCTTGTCTCTAAATGAAATTCCACCTATTAGACCTGCTATAATTAACACAATTCCATGTCCAATATCACCGAACATTATTGCAAATAATATAGGAAATGTAAAAAATAAAAACGGTGTAGGGTCGATTTCGGCATATGATGGAACGCCGTACATTTTGGTTAATTCTTCGAATGGCTTTACTATTCTGTTGTGTTTAAACTTGGTAGGAGTAGTTTTTCTGATATCTTCTTCCCTTTCTCTTTTACCTTCCTCTTCTTTTAGTTCTCCCCCTTCCAATTTCAGCCCATCCAGCATATTTTCCCTTTCTTCCCTTATAGTTCTTCTCTCCTTTTTTCCCTGCTCTTGCCTTCTAATTTCAGTGGCGTTAATCTTTATATTTGATTGAAATTTATTTTTTAAATACTCTTTTATTTCTTCGGAAGAATCGGAGGGGACAAAAAACTCTAAACTCGCTCTCTCTGAGGAGTATTTTTTAAACTGATTTTCTGCCCAATTATATTCTTCCAGATTTTCTATTACTTCATATATTGCGGCAAACTTGAGTAAGTTTTCTGTTTTTAACCTTTTTAACTCTTTTTTGTATTTATTAAGTGTTTTTCTTATTGATTCCAGTTCTCTTTCTATTCTTTCAAAGTTTATACCATCATAATTCAAGTATTTTTTAAGAATAGGAACCTCATCACCATGAACAATATTAATCCTTTCTTTAAGCTCGTCTTCTTTTTTCTTTGGATATATTATGAAAAATGAAATTCGATCATCAGGGATATGTGTATATTGATAAACATTGGAAAATTCCGAAAACTGAAATAATTCTTGTAAATTTGATAGATTTTTAGAAAACGCAATATAGGCTTTTAGATCAAGCTCATTGAACTTTTGCAAAATCGTGCGGTTTAAGTTATATTGATCCATAAATCTATAGCTGTGATTGATATCTTTAACATTTTCCAATTCAATGTTTGCTTGGGTTATATAACGCTCCAATTCATTAATACGATTCATATAATAGTTGATTTCATCGTTGATATAATGGATTAATTCATATAAGTCTTTTACTTCGAATTCTCTCCTCGAATTTTGTTCCATATCTAAATCTAGAAAATCGGATTCGTTAATTCCCAATTTTTTAAACAGATCGCGTAGATTGGTCCTTAAATTTTTAATTTTTTCCTTATGTTTTGATTTTTTTTCTAAACGTTCTTTTAATTCATCTTTATTCTTGGATTTGATATGAACTATCTCTTGATCTGCAAGATCCATTAGAAGACGGTTTTTATATTCATTAGGAATAACAACTTCGATTAATGTCATTTTCATCTTATTATCACCTCAATTTCAACCTTGATTTAATTTTTCTTTTATTTTTTTTGTCCTAGTAAATCTTTCATGGTCTTGCTCCTCCAAAATGGTTTCGATTTTTTTTATATCATCTTTAATTTGAGGTTTGATGATATTTTTTAAACCTTTCATTCTCCTATCTATTTTTTGAAAATTGAATGCATATTTAATAAGTACATCTTCTGTTTCGGCTAACAATAATAATGTCTCAATGAAATCCCTTAGCATACTCATTAATTCATCAAGATGCTTACTTGTATTATCAAAAGAGTAGGGCGGTTGGCTTTCTTTTTTTTTTAAGTTGAAATTTAGATTAGGAATTGCGATTCCTAATTGCTTAGAATACTTTAAATCGACTTCGGGTTCAAATTGAAGCTCACCAATCCTACTTATCATTTCTACACTTCTTTTTCCCTGCTCTTTATAGGTTTCATTTAGCGTAAGCAAGATTTTTTTTGCATTCTTTAAAAACTTTTGGCGCTGGCTTTTGTAATTGGTCCAGACGCTCCTAATTTCAGAGACTAGTTCTTCCCGCTTGTAATTAAGAAAGTTCTCTCCTTTAGAAGTAAATTCTAATCGATCTTTTAGTTTCAATAAGTTTGATTTAGTCGGTTTTATCTCTCGGAAACTCATTTTATTTCGACTTCATTAATAATATTTTTTAATATATTCTGATTTTATTCTTGTTAACTGGTTTTTAGATAATGTTGAGAGTACTTCCCATCCCAAGTTAAATGTATCGTTAAAGCTTCTATTTTCTTTAAACTCTTGGTGCAAAAATTTATTTTCAAACTCTTCTGCAAATTGGAGTAATCGTTTTTGGTCTCTATCAAGACTATCCACACCCACTATAGATACTAAGTCCCTTACATCCAACGCTTTTGAGTATGATGCGATCAATTGAGAGCTTAAATTAGCATGGTCCGCTCTGGTAGTGTGTTCCCCAATAGCATCCTTCATTAATCGTGAGATGGACGCTAAAATCTCAAGCGGGGGATAAATTTCCTTTTTATTTAGGTCTCGGCTTAATACGAGCTGTCCATCCGTGATATAACCCGAAGTGTCTGGGATAGGGTGGGTTATGTCATCGTTTGGCATGGTGAGAATTGGGATTTGGCTTATAGATCCCTCTTTTCCTTTTATTAAACCCGTCCGTTCATAAATCCGTGCAAAATCGGTATATATATGACCTGGAAAGCCCTTTCGGCTTGGTATTTCCTCCTTGGACAAGCTAAGTTCCCTTAATGCCTCCGCATAGTTCGTCATATCTATTAAAACAACTAACACATGCATTCCTTTATCAAAAGCAAAGAATTCTGCTGCTGTTAAAGCAACATGGGGTATCATCAGACGTTCCATTACGGGATCGTCAGCAAAGTTAATAAATGATATGATATTTTGAATATTTCCTCGTTCCTTAAAACTATTAATGAACTTTATCGCTTGATCTTGAATAATACCTATTCCGCAGAATATAATTAAGAAAGGCTCCTCTGTCAATACTTTTGCTTGGCTAACTATTTGAGATGCAATTTCGTAATGTGAAAGGCCTTGTCCACTGAAAATAGGTAATTTCTGACCCCTAATGAGCGTAAATAATCCATCTATTCCGGAGATACCCGTTTGAATGACCTCAGTCGGATAATCTCTTGCAAATGGATTAATTGGTGTGCTATTAATGTCCCGTTCTACTTCTGGAAGGATTTCTGATTTTAAAATTTCCCTTGTTTTTATATCGATGGGTCTTCCAAGAGAATTAAAGGTGCCTCCCAACATATCTTTAGAGATCTTTAATTTAAAAATATCATCGGTAAATATAATCTCGGAATTTCTCGAAGAGAGCCCCTTAGTACCTTCGAAAACCTCTATTAGGATGGTCTCCTTATCGATTTTTATTACTTCTCCATTTCTTACTTCTCCATTATCTAGGTGAATTCTGACTATTTCACCATACTGAGCATTATGATTATTTTTTAGGAATATAAGGGGTCCTACAATCCTTTTTATCTTCTTATAACTCACACTCATTTATGAACCCACTCCATACATTTTTTTCAGTGATTTAATTTGCTTAAATAGGTTATGTTTCATCTCCTCTATTTGCCCTATTTGATCATTTGGAATAGTATTTTTAATTCTTTTAATCTGATTTATTACTTTAAATTCTTTAATGTCTTTAATAATATAACCCTTTCTTAATAACTCCTTTCCCTCCCGATATAATAACAAAATTAATTTAATTAATGCTAACATTTTGGAAGGTGTGGAATAGTTATCAATGTCATCAAATGCATTTTGTACAAGAAACGCTTCTTTAATCAAATCTGCGATAAAAAGATCTAATTGCTGGTCTTCGGGAAGATTTTCTTCACCAACAAGTTGCATCATGTTTTCTAACTCGTTTTTTCGAGATAATATCTTATTAACTCGTTGTCTACATTGAATCCAATTGAGATCAATTTCAGACCACTCCAATTCAACATTTTCATCCCACCAATTGGTTATATATTGTGGATAATTCGAATATGAATCAACCCAATCGATTGCGGGATAATGCTTTTCATAGGCTAATTCGGCGTCAAGGGCCCAGAAACTCTGAACAAATCGTTTTGTATTTGATGTTACTGGTTCGCTAAAATCACCTGCGGGAGGTGAAACCGAACCAATTACCGTCAGCGATCCGTATTCTCTATGCTTATCCGAATTATTTCCTATAGGTTCTACGATTCCCGCTCTCTCATAGAAACTGGATAGCCTAGAAGGTAAATATGCTGGATACCCACCTTCTGCAGGCATCTCCTCAAGGAGGCCCGATATTTCCCTTAAAGCTTCTGCCCATCTTGAAGTACTATCTGCTTGGAGTGCAACATCATATCCCATATCCCTATAATATTCGGCTATTGTGATTCCTGAAAATATACTCGCTTCACGAGCCGATACAGGCATATTAGATGTATTTGTTATCAGTATAGTTCTTTCCAGTAAAGGGTTCCCAGTACGGGGATCGGTTAACTTTGGAAATTGCCGCAATAAATCAGCAACTTCGTTTCCTCGTTCACCACATGATACAAATACTCATCATGCCCCCATGAAAGTTCAATTTTGTCG
>CAZDJH010000003.1:29471-33135 GCA_964505645.1 uncultured archaeon
CAAATACGATTACATCTGCATTGGACCATTTTGCTATTGATTGCTGGAGTACCGTTTTTCCCGTTCCAAACCCTCCCGGGACGGCAACAGTCCCCCCCTTCGCGACGGGAAAAAGCAAATCAACGGCTCTCTGCCCCGTAATAAGGGGTCGGTCGAAAGATAACCGTTTTGAAATCGGCCTTCTTTGGGTCACGGGCCATTTTTGGATCATATTAAAAGTCTTTTCATTATCATTGATTTTTAATGTGTATAAATCTTCCTCAACGTTATAATCACCCTCATCTCTAATATTAATCAACTTGCCCTTAATATTTGTTGGCACTAAGATGAAGTGCGTAATTATTGTTGTCTCTTCTACGGTTCCTATGACATCACCCATATCTACCGTATCTCCAACTTTTTTGAGGGGTTTGAAATGCCACTTTTTTTCTCTCGATAACGCTGGTACATCAATTCCGCGTTTTATAAATCCGGATTCTTCCTTCTCAAATATTTTATCTAATGGCCTTTGAATCCCATCAAATACATTTGAAATCAATCCCGGCCCCAATTCCATTGATAATGGTTCATTTAAAGCTATGACTTCTTCATTAAGATGAAGAGATGAGGTTTCCTCAAAGCATTGAGCATTAATTCGATCAGAATATATTCTTATGACCTCGGCGATAATATTTTCATTTCTAATCTTAACTAAATCATGCAATCGAACTTGATTTTCCATACCTTGTACAGTTATTAGTGACCCGTTGATTTCAGTAATATAACCAATATCATCTTCCATTGATTTAGATTCTGTCATATATTATTAATGTGTCCTCCATTTTTTCCCTTATCTCTTCCACAAACTTTTCAAATCCATCTTGTTCATCTTTTATCCGGGCATCTTTAACTTGATTAGATATCTTTTGCTCCAACAAATCGAAATTTTTGTTCAAAGTATTCTCTAAGCTGTAATTATAGATTATCTCCTCTTGAGGCATTTCTAATTTAAATCCACCTACATCTATTCCTGAAGATTCCTTTATTACAACCTTTTCACCAAAAATATTCTTAACTTTACTTATATGGGTGCTAAAATAATTGAAATCTCTTAAATTAAGATTAATTACGAGACTTTCAGATGATTTAACTTTTTCTTTAATTTCCATCATAGTCTTAAGCAAGTAATTAATGTAATTAGAATATCTTTTATCTATGCTCTGTAAAGTCTCACGTCGAATCGCATCTTTGAAATTTTTAATAAGATTGTTTTTTAAATCCAATAATTCTTGTTTCGATGCCAATAGGGTTGCGGATAAATTAGTATTGAGTTTTTTTTCGTATTTATCAATGAATTCTGCCCTTAGATTCTTCGATTTTTGGATCTCCTGCTCCCTGTACTTTTTCTTTATTTCTGCCTTTCGAAACAAGATTTGTTGATTTAATTCCTTTATCCTTTCCTTGGCTTGTTCGATTAAATACAGACCCAACTTACCAACTTGTGCCTTCAAATCTTCCTTTTCGCTGGACACTTTATTTTAACCTCTACACTAATAATTGCTTGGCTTGTTTATATACTTTTTTTAAGAAGATGCTTTTTTCATCGAGATCTTCCTCAAACAAATCTGGCATGTGATAAATAAATGGTTTTGTATTATTTAGTTTAAAATCAATCAACTCATCTATAATATCATCGGGTAAATGCATCGATATTATGAGAATGCTAATCCATGAGTCTTTGGTAAGTTCATTAAATATTTCCATGAACTTATTATGAGAATCAAGAAGTGTCCCCTTAATCCCTAGTAAGTTCATTATAATCAATATCTCATCATCATCGGTGAGAAGATGAATCTTTTGCTTTCGCGCCATTAATTAAAAATTCACCCCTAACTTCTTTATAACGTCTTCTATCATCTCATATTTGCGTCGCTCATAATTTTTCTTCATTTTTTGAATTTCCTCATCTATATTTTTTTCAAATTGAGAGATTCTCTCGTTAAGTTCTTCCTCGAGATTACTTAAGGTTTTTTCAATAAAATTTTCTTTCTCACTTATTCTCATATTCATGTTCTTCTCTTCTTCTTTTTGTAACCTTTCTAATTCGGCTTCATTTTCTTCTTCAATTTTATTGATTAAAGATTTATATCTTCCTTCTATATCGCTTATTGAGCTGAATAGATCCACTTCTCCCTCCCCTTCCCTCTTTTATTTGATTTGAATTCTATTAAATTTTTTATGTATTATCCTAATTATATTTGGTAAAACATGGGATTTAATTTCTCTCTCTTTCTTAATGACGAGTTCAAAAATCCTATATATTGTAATAAAGTCAATATTATCTGCTTTTAGTTCAAAACTTTTAAAAAAGAACTTTTGATACATTTGTTCGATTTTCCAAATCGGATGCTCCATCTGGGTTGAAAATATTGGGGGTTTAAAGTCCATTTCCTCAACATCCTTTAAATACATATTATATAATTTAAAAAACATTTCTAATTCTGTTTGACTCAGCAATTCCTCAATCTTCCCCTTATCTAAAAATAAATACTCATCAACTAAGAATTGAGCAAGAATCTTTCTTTCGATATTGTTAATAATTCCCCTATAAATCATTTTTAAATTATACCCCTCAGTTATATATCGAGTAAATAGCGAGAACATCTTTTTTTCGTATTTATTTAGGTTCGTTCTTTTTCTGGTGAGCCTTTTATAATAAAGCTGGTCCAAAAAGGATTCTAATACGAATATCTCGTTTCTATTTCTAAAACTCAACAACCCCTCTCTTACCGGCCTATAGTACTCGGTATTCCTCAGAAAGAGTTGGAGCTCATCTAAGGAGGCTATTCTAACCATCCCCTCTATAAACTCCCTTCTATCTAAATAGTTTTGGACCCGAAAATTAACATTTCCCTTCTTTTCTTTAAGACTCATCCCCAAAATAATACCTAAAATAATCTGCTTTACATTCATTATTTCATATTTTGTTAGGAAATCTTGCAAAAATCTTCTCATATTTTCTGGAGAATACGAAATAATCCTTCCAATAAGTTTTATGTAGATGTGATATAATTGCTTTTCCATTTCGTCAATGGTGTATTTTTTAATGTCTAAATCGGGATAATAGGGGCTTATAATGTCTATCAGTTCCCTAATATCATTCCTTTTTTCCAATTCCGTTAATTCAGATTCTGGAATCAGTAATTGCTTTAAGAAACCAATCTTAACATAGGTAAACGCATAGGAGGGGACAATTACGCTCATAGGATTGCCATTATCTATTGCAAATGTTTTTTTATTATATTAATTGCGAAGCTAAAGAAAAAACTAAGTCGTCTATTTAGGGGATTTTTGTCCAGAGTAAAATCCCTATGATGAGCCCATATATCGCCAAAGCCTCGCAAAGAGCGACTACGAGAAACGCTTTAAAGAACACTCCTTCACGTTCTGATAATGCTGATATCGCAGCAGTCCCCGTGGTCTTAATTGCCCAACCGCTTCCCAGCACACTCGCACTTACTGCGATGGCTGATGCAATAGCTAATATACTCACAGTACTAGGATCAATATCTGCTGTTGTATCTGTTTGAGCAGAAACAAAACCTATTATTCCCTCCAGCGAAAAAAGCACCGTAAAAAAGAGGAGCACTTGAAATATAGCTATTAACAAATAAAATTTATATTT
>CAZDJH010000004.1:0-7428 GCA_964505645.1 uncultured archaeon
AAAATATCAAAGTAATTTTCGCAAGTGCAGATTCCAGTGTTAAAGAGCGGGCCATTTCAGAGGGCGCTTATGGATTTCTGAGCAAACCATTTGATATTCAAGACATGTTAAATATTCTTGAAACTGCAATGAAAGTTAAACTTGAGAATTAGAGCAAGAATTTCATTGATATGAATTTCTTTTCACACATAAATAAATACTTTTAAAACGAATTCAAATGAATATAAAAGATAAACCCTCTCATAATCGATTTTATGACCTTTATAATAATACAACCCTTTCAATTACACTCATCGGATTGGATGGGATTATTTTAGAGACGAACGAAGCCACCTCAGAATTATTTAAATATAAAAAGGAAGATTTAATCGGCCAAAACTTCAGAAAATTAGGTATTATCTCCGATATTAATATAGAAGAGACCAATCAATTGTTTAAAAGCATTTTGGAAGGAAAAATAATTCAAGCTCAAAAAATTAAAATTAATAAAGCTAATGGTGAATCTGCGATAATTAAAGCACACGCATCCATAGTAAGGTTTAAAAATAAAGATGCGATTCAAATCACTGCTCAAGATATTACAAAAATAGAAAAAACAAACGAGAAATATAAAAAAGTAAAAACATATTTAAAAAGGTCGGAAAAAAGATATAAACTAATCACAGAAAATATAAATGATCTAATTGCAATTTTAAATAAAGATTTTAAATATGAGTATATCAACGAGCCAATAACGCAAAAAATAATGGGATATACCCAATCGGATGTGATTGGAAAGTCTGCGCTTAAATATATTCACCCCGAAGATAGAACTAAAGCAAAGAATTTATTTTTAAAATATTTCAAGAAGGGAGAGGGTAAAGGCATTATAAGATTCTTACACAAAAAAGAATACTGGGTTTACCTAGAGGTAAGAGGTAAAACTTTTATTGATATAGATGGGAATTTGAAAGGGATTACTGTATCAAGAGATATTACCAAAAAAAAAGAGATGGAACAAAAATTAAAAGATATAAACACCAAATTAAACTTTTATAAAGATTTATTAGCGCATGATATGGCAAACATACTTAATAACATTAAGACTTCCATTCAATTGATGAAAATGTGGAAAGATAAACAAATAAAACCCGAAAAGAGAGAGGAAATGATGGAAATCATTTCACATCAAATTGATAAAGGCGCATCCTTAATCTCAAATGTGCGAAAACTTGCCAAGTTAGATAATAAAAAAAAAGAGACAATATCAGTTAATTTAAAAAATATATTAAACGATTCTTTAGAACAATTCAGTTCTAGGTTCCAAGATAAGGATATTTGTATTAAGAAAAAGTTCCCAAAAGGAAAGATTATAGTGAAGGGGGGGGAATTATTAGAGTCTGCTTTTGAAAACATTCTTTTAAATGGATACCTGCATAATGATAGTGATAATATAAATTTCTGGGTTTTAGCTTCCAATATTCGAAAAAAGGGAGGAGAAGATTACGCAAAAATTGAGTTTAAAGATAATGGAATAGGTATTAAGGATGAAAGAAAGAATTCTATTTTTCAGAGAAATTTTAAAAAGAAAGGGGACTCTGGTGGAATGGGGATAGGGCTTTCGTTGGTAAAAAAAATAATCGAAAATTATGGTGGTGAAATCTCTGTGCAGAATCGAGTAAAAGAGGATTATAAAAAGGGTACAAATATTGTTATCCTATTAAGAAAAGTTGGAAATAGTCCATAGTATTTATATTTCAACATATCCCCTAGTCGCATTCACGAAAATCTTTTTTTGTGGTATTTTTTCTATTGAAATTCCGTCTATCATTGGAATCTCGGAGATTATTGCACCAACTGCTACAATTGCTTCTGCCTTTTCATTAATAATCGCTGCAGGTGCTTTATTATTCTTATATAATTGATAGAGAATATAAGACCCCACGGTCGATCCTTTTCCGCAAGGAAACACAAAAACCTTACCTACGATAGATTTTCCCTTCAATGGATTGTTACTATCAATAATGATTCCGGTATTGGGATCTACATCTCCAAGAAAGGAGATCGGCATTTTGCTAATGAGTGGGTTGGCTCTCACAATTCCTGGAACGATACTATTACCCCTAATTATCACTAATCAGTTCCTCTCTCGATTTGATTATTGTTTTAACATTTGATAACGTTTGAGAATAATGGGCGCATTTAGTTGAATCCGTTGCTAAACAATTTATTCCCATATCAGTGATGGGAGCAACCACCATACAAGTATCTGCAAAAATTCTAATATTTGATGGTATTATTTCATATGTCTCTTTAATTCGCGATTTAACCTCTCTAGAAGTACATACCCATATTTCCCGTTCTGTGATGCTCTTGTTTATGATTTCTTTAATCTCATTATAGGAGCAGTGAGGACAACCAAAAGAGATTACGTCCGGCTTACCGCATGTGGTCATTTTATTCTTTACATCTTTAAGGTCATCCCGTTCTACAGTAATCTTTTCGGGATGTGAAATTAATCGGTATTCAGGTGTATTTTTTTCTATCATAAACATAGGTACTCCTCCTCCAGCAGCAGCTCCCGCCCCCAATGCTTTCAGTTGTAATTTAGTGGCATTTTTAATTCCAGTAATAGCGGGAATTTTATTTTTAGCAATTGTCCCAATGAAATAGCCCAGTAGAGAATAATCAAACTCCGACATTTTGAAATCTATTTCAAATAAAATTTCAGCAATACGGTTTTTACTCATATGAAGTCCATAATTGGGTGTCTTACCAATTAGCGCAGCGGAAAGCGCACTAGGGCCACCTTCACGATTGGTTCTCGCCCCCAAAATTGAATTAGCATATGCAACAGCAGAAGATTCGGACCATGCAATGTGGGAGCCTTGTTCGGGGATTAATCCCGCGTGATATGGCGTACAAGAACAGCTCTTTTTTACACCCATCGAAGTTAAGGCGTTTATTATTCTAATTTGTTTTTCTGCAAATGATTTTGAAATTCCCATTTCTCGCCACTCTTCGAGGTCCATACCTGCTGGGTTCATGCGACTCTCAACAACCACCTCAGCACCTGAGCAATCCTCAAGAAATTCTAACCCTGCATCACCAATCGTTTTGTAAGAGACACCAGCAATTTGAGTGGATTGTATAGAGATTAATTTATCCGCATTAAATATTTCACCCAAAGTTGTTAAGATCCGCATCGCTTTAGCCTTGATAGCCCCCAATTCCCCGTTTAAGATCTTTTCTTCTTGATTAGTTAAGTGCATTAGATTTAATTCTGGTTTTTAGTTATAATTGCATTTATAGTATGCTTAAAAAACAACTTTATTAAATTCTTCATTATCTACTATAGGTTTTGTAGCATCTATACCCCATTTACATGTAATGCTTTTATCCGATGAGGGATCAAGCGAAGAGCCTTTTGAATTCGGGACGAGGACCAGATCCTTATCTGGTTGAACTCTGGTTGCTAAAGCCCATTCAATATCATCAGAATCCGTTATATCTATATCCTCATCTACAATAATAACGCGCTTCAAACTTGGATGGGCAGACAAAGCTGCGAGAATAGCATTTTTAGGATCTCCCTCGGTTCGTTTTTTAATTTGAACCACTGCATGAAGCCATGAACACCCCCCTTGGGTTAGAATAACGTTTCTCACTGTTGGAATTGTATTCATTATCCCTCTATATATTCTCGGCTCTTGAGGGATACCCATCAGCATTCGATGTTCTTTTCCTCCAGGTAGAATGGTCCTGAAATATGGTTCGTTCCTAAAGTATATTTTATCAGATTCCAAAATTGGTTGTTCTCTAATACGGTCAGCTGTCCCCGTTAAATCCACAAAAGGTCCCTCTAAGGCCAGATTTTTGGTAATTCTCCCTTCAACCACAAATTCAGCATTAGCGGGAACTAAAAGATCATTAGATATTCTTTTTACATCTAATCCATTGAGAAATGACGAGGCTAATTCTAATTCATCTGTTTTAGGGGCAGAAAAAGATGCAGCAAGTTCTATCGCAGGATGAACCCCGAATACAACTGCGACCTTTAATTCCTTTCCTTTTTCCATAGAATCAGTATAAGCCTTATCTAAATGTCTCTGTGGGACAATCCTTATCGAAAACTTGTTGTCCCCCAGATACATCATTCTATGAAATGACGCATTTTGTCTGTTTTCTTCTGGAAAATTGCATATAACAATACTGGATGTTGTGTATTGCTTTGCTTCATAAAATTCAATAACAGGAAGATATTGTTCAATTAGATTACTGGAATTAAGATTTATCTGATTATCTAAAAAAGGCGCTTCTTTAATAATATTATATGGTTTTAAATTGCTTGATTTCTCCGAGATGCATGAAATAATTTTATTTTTCTCAACACCTAAAGCGAGGGCTATTTTTTCACGATTATTAATTAATCCAGCTATAATTGGGAATTTAAAATCTTTAAGTTGAAATTTAGTGGGAACTTCCCCCATTTCTTTAATTTTCTCGGCTAACCTTCCTTTTTCCACTGCTTTTTTATAGTCCTTAACATTTATTTTATTTAAAAATGATCTCAAGGAATTACACCTTTAAAATTTGAAACATAATAATTAATTTAAAGATTTCCCCATCGTTTTATAGGCACATCAATATCCAGTAGATCAAGAATCCTTGCTGAGGTTTGTTCAATTAATTCCTCAACGCTCTGTGGTTTTATATAATAAGAAGGAAGAGGGGGGGCAATTATGACACCTAAACGAGCTAATTTAAGCATATTTTCTATATGAATTGCGTTAAAGGGACTTTCTCTTACCGCTAATATAATTTTTCGCCCTTCCTTCATTGCTACATCGGCAGCTCTTGTAATTAGATTTTCAGCGTAGCCATTAGCAATCGCAGAAAGAGTTTTCATCGAACAAGGCACAACAATCATATAATTGATTTTATGAGAGCCACTAGCAGGAGGAGCAGTTAGATCGTCTACTTGGTAATATTCATTTGCGAGGTTCGCAATTTCATTAATTTTATAGCTAGTTTCAGCATTAATTACGTCTTCCGCGGTTTTGGAAATAATTAATTCCGTGTTGATACCTTTATCCTGAAGTATTTCCAATAGTTTAATTGCAATAGACACACCAGAAGCTCCAGTAATACCAATAAGTATCGAAATTGAACTTTTTTTTTTTTCTACTTTTTCGTTCATATAAACGCTCCCAAGTTAAAACTTAAGCTTAAAAGTTATTTTATTTTTTATTACACATATATATTAATGTTGCTTGTTTAAATAATAAATATGCTATAAAATAGTGAGAGAGAAATATGTCGATTGACTGGGAAGAAGCTAAAGAAAAGCCAGATAAGACTCAAAAGATATTAAATTCTTATCTTACAGATATTAAGGCTAAGACTGATGATTTAGAAAGGCGTGTAATTGAGTTAAGATTAACGATAAAGAATCTGAAAGAAGATTTAATGCAAACCAAGATGAAATTAGCCAATTCCACTAATTTTCTAAAGGAATTAATTCATAATTATTCCAGCGTAAAAGCATCATTGAAAATTTTAAAAAAGAAGGTTAAAGATTTAAAAGAAAAAATAAGGGAACAGAAGTCAATTATTGAAACGAAAGAACACGAAAAAAACTCTTCACTTCAAGATCTTCACGCTGCTGAGGAAAAAATAAAGGAGAAAAATAAAACAATTATAAGTTTAAAACAGAAAATTGAGGAACGACGTTCAATTCTAGAACTAAAGGAAGAGGAAACAAACTCTATTCTTGAAGAAAAGCTCGCTTTAAGGGATAGTTTTAATTCAAAAATGCATCAAATTAAGGATCTTAAGACAGAACTGCTTTCTAAAAAGGACATCATAGACGAGCAACAAGAAAAAATCCAGCAATTTAACGATATGGAAAAGGAAATCCTTGCCAATAAAAAGCTCGTTGAAGAGCAAAATCGAAATCTCAACCAAATCCAAGAATTGAAGTCGAAACTTACCTCTAAGGATAAAATTGTAGAGAAACAGTTGCATGAAATCCGACAATTAAACTTTAAACTTAAAACGCTATCGAAAAAAGTATCGGAAGTAAAAGATTCTGGAAGTTTGATTAAAAGAATTGAGGAAGTGCTCAAATTAAAAGGTTTTTTATCCGAAAAGGAATTACAGTTATTAAAGGAAGGCAAGACGATATAAATTCTTATTTTTTTATTCTGTTTCTTATAATATGATAACATTCAGTAGTAAAACATTAAAATGAAAAAGCTTGGTGCCTTAAGATTAAAAAGAATGACTATTTGAACCAATTAAAATTGTTAGAAAACGCGGATTATAAAATAATGGGTTGTTTCCCTCTCTATCCCCCATTAGAATTATTCTTTTCTATGAATCTCCAGCCTTTCATTCTATGGGGATTAAAAACCTTTTTTGCTGATACCCATCGAAGTGATGAGCATATCCCGGATTATGTCTGTTCTATTAACAGACACCTCGTTGAGTTTATCCTTTCGGATTATGGTATGATTTTAGACGGAATGTTCTTCTATAATGCATGTGATTGTTTAAGAAATACTCCAGAGATAGTAAAAGAGGGCCTTAACTCACTCAAGAGAGATGTCCAGTTATATAATTTTCATATTCCAATGAATTCATTGAATAAAGACTTTACAAAAGAATATTTAGAGCGTGAGATAAGCCTTCTAATTAAAAATTTAGAATGTTTTACAGATGAGCAATTTTCATTTAAAAATTTTAAGAATAGCGTTAGATTATACAGAAAAATGCGTATATTAGCAAAGGAACTCGAAAAAGTAATTATTCAGAAAAATCTCTCTTATTCCTTATTTGTAAAAGTTATTAATGAATTAAATTACTTAGATGTTAGAAAACAAATTCAAGTACTTAACTCCCATATAAAACGGATTAAGGTAAATAGTATAGAATCCAAAGGAATTCAATCTAATAGAGTAATAATTTCGGGTATAATGCCACCACCCATAAATATCATTAAAATAATGGAGGACTTGAATTTGAAGATTGTCGGGAACGATATTGCGTTCTTATCAAGATTTTTATCATATACCCCCAAGGAATCAACTTTTAATAGCGTGGAGATCTATTATAATCACTTTTATAAGAATCACTTTCCTTGTACAACCTTATTATATACCGCAGATTCTCGTATAGCCAAAATAATCGAACTTGTTAAAGATTTGAATGTCGACGGGGTAATCCTTATTGGGGAAAAATTTTGTGAATATGAATATTTTGAATTTCCTACCTTACAAGAAGCCTTAAAATCTCTGGGAATTCCAACACTTCTATTAGAGTTTTCAATTGAAGATACTTTAAATTTTGAATCGTATAAGACGCGAATTCAAGCATTTCAAGAGGTCCTAAATACAAACAATAAAAGATGAGTTAAAAAATGTCAAGACCAAAAAGAAGATTAGAAAA
>CAZDJH010000004.1:7438-19649 GCA_964505645.1 uncultured archaeon
TCGACGGTCTTTTTCGTTGCGCTGACTGATTATAAAAAATCTTTCCAAAATGATGGCAATGTACTATACTTATAATAAAATCCAAGCAAAAAAGGGAAAGTTCGTTATATGGATCGCGATCGTCGTTCCGGTAGAATTATTGAAGGGGTTTGACGTAGTTATTTCTGTACCTGAGAACCACTCTGCGGTCTGTGCAGCAAAGAGATTGGGTCCCGTTTTAGCAGAAAAATCGGAAAGTGAAGGATTTTCAATGGATCTATGCTCCTACGCAAGGATCGATTTGGGGAGCTTTTTTGAGAAGAAAAAAAGTTCACCCATAGGTGGCTTACCAAAACCAGACTTGCTCATCTCTAATAATAATAATTGTTCGCTTCTCACCAAATGGTTTGATGTTTATCATAGAAAATTTAATATTCCGCATTACAAAATAGATGTTCCGTTTTGTTATACACCGCAAAAGGAAAAAGATTTACAGTACATCGTTAGTCAATTTCGGGATTTAATTGAGTTGATAGAACAGTTGACGGGACAACCTTTCAATATCGAGAAAGTGGAAACAGCAATCGAATACTCAAATAAAGCACTATTTTATTGGAAACAGTTTCTTAACAGCGCCGAACACCATCCTTCTGGAATTTCTGCCTTTGATTCCTTCGTCCACATGGCCCCGTATTTGAGTTCTCACAGGGGTACGCCCTTAATAGTAGAACATTATAAAATGTTAGCAGAGGAAACCAAGATGTTAATGGAAGAGGGAAGGTACCCTGTTACCAATGAGAGATATCGGCTACTCTGGGATAATATTGCCCCATGGCACCAATTAAGGGCGATGTCGTCGAGGCTCGCGGAATTTGATGCCAATATAGTATATGCTACATACACCTCATGTATGGGGACGATTGAAGGAGGAGTGGAACACTATAAGTTAGAACCTGCCCGTCCGCTGGAAAGTTTGGCAAGGATTCAAAACTCAACGGTCTGCCCCTATGGTTTAGAGTTGAGATATAAAGTTATGTCCGAAATCGTCCAAAAGTATGATATAAATGGAATTATATTTACAAGCAATTTTAGCTGTAAGCCTTATTCAGTAATGCAATTTGACTTAATGAGAAAGATGAAAGGCAGATTCCCGGATGTCCCGTGTGCCATGATAAATGTTGATCACGCAGATGTTAGAAAGTATAATGAAGAAAAAGTTTTCTTAAGAATAGAGGCATTATTAGAGCAAATCGACAGTCTAAGAAAAGCCAAAAAGCTTTGAAAGTCTTTTTCCTTTCATTCTCTTATTAGAAAAAGATCCCTTTCTTTTTCTGAAACACATTATAACCGTAAAGCTGAAATAGTTAGAATGGATTCTAATATATAAAAGAGAAAATATAAAAGAGAAAATGAAAGCAATAGTATCTACGATTGGAATGGATAAACCGGGTATAGTTGCCACGGTCTCAAGTATACTTGCTGAGCATAAAGTAAACATAACCGATATATCTCAATCCTATGCGAAGGAATTCTTTACGATGATTATGGTTGTTGATTTTAAGACGAGCGAGTCCACACTAAAAGAGGTCGATGAAGACCTTCAAAAGGCGGGAGAAGAGATAGGGGTCTTCATTTCAGTTCAGCATGAAGATGTATTCCGAGCTATGCATAGAATTTGAGGAGGTGAATTTAGATTTCATTTACACCAGAGGAAGTTTTGGAAACTAAGCTAATGATAAAAGAGCAAGGGCTTGATGTCAGAACTATAACTATGGGAATTAATCTATTGGATTGTTCTGATCCCTCTCTTACAAATATGAAAGATAAGATTGAGCGAAAAATAATCAAAACTGCAAGAAATCTATCAAAAGTTGCTTCTTCCATCGAAGATGATTATGGAATTCCCGTAATTAACCGAAGAATTACAGTTACACCAATTTCATTGTTACTTGGAAATTTACCAGCCATTCAAAGGATCCCCCTCAGTAAAATCCAAGCACTTAACGATCCACTTCATCAAAAGAATAAATTATTATCTATAAATATTTCGGAGGAGATTACCAACTCATGCGTGGAGATTGCCAAAGGCTTAGATAAAGCAGCAGTGAAAGTGGATGTAGACTATTTAGGAGGCTTTTCAGCGCTTGTTCATAAAGGGTTCACTAGAGCGGACCTATGTGTAATCCAAAGCCTCCCCGAAATATTATCATCTACAGAGCGTGTATGTAGCTCCGTGAACGTGGCTTCAACACGATCGGGGATGAATATGAATGCGGTAAAAATGATGGGCGATGTAATTCACCAAATCGCGATTAAGACTAAAGGAGATAACTCAATTGGATGTGCAAAATTAGTTGTATTTGCGAATGCCGTTGAAGATAATCCCTTTATGGCAGGTGGTTTTCATGGAGTTGGAGAATCTGAATGTTGTATAAATGTTGGAATTTCTGGTCCCGGCGTTGTTAGAAATGTAGTACAATCCCAAAAAACTACAGATTTTGAGACCTTAGCAGAATCTATTAAGAAAACTGCTTTTAAAATTACACGTATAGGGCAGCTTGTAGCTCAAGAAGCGTCTAAACGCTTAAATGTTCCATTTGGGATTGTAGATTTATCTTTAGCACCCACATTTAGGCCATTTGACAGTGTCGCAGGAATTTTAGAAGATATGGGAATAGAAACCGCGGGAGGGGCAGGGTCTACGGCGGCTCTAGCATTGCTTACTGATGCAGTGAAGAAGGGAGGATTAATGGCGTCTAGTTATGTCGGGGGATTATCGGGTGCATTTATCCCTGTGAGTGAGGATAAATTAATGACTGACGCCGCCAGAAAAGGTACCTTAACAATAGAAAAATTGGAGGCGATGACATCTGTATGTTCCACGGGACTAGATATGATTTGTATCCCGGGCTCAACAAGATCAACAACAATCTCGGGGATCATTGCAGATGAGGCGTCAATTGGGATGATAAATCAAAAAACGGTGGGTATACGGCTTATTCCCGTAATAGGGAGAAAAGTTGGTGATGAAATTGAATTTGGAGGGCTCTTGGGGAAATCTATAGTCATGTCAGTAAAGAATAGCTCTTGTGAGAACTTTATAAACCGATTGGGAAGGATTCCAGCCCCCGTTCACTCCCAAAGAAATTAAATTTATTTATTTTTAAGGAAAATGGGCTGAGTTATTGATTTAAGGGATTTTCAAATAAGATTAAACCCGAAGATATATCTAATTATACAGAAAAAAAAGTGAAATGTAAGGAAGTTATTTTAAAAACAATTTTTCCAGTGATTTTGGCAGAAACAACCCAAAATAAAAAAACAATGGACTTCAATATCATAATGGTCCTTGTAAAAAATACCATCTCGGGTCAGCGGTGAAAAATAATTCAATTATTTAACTTAATCATAAAGCTAATATCATTTAAAAGATTTTTTAAGGCAAATTATTAATAAATATTATTTTCTCATATGAAAACCAGTTTTCAAGTTTATTTAAAACCTACAGAATTTCTCGATTTCGACAAGAAACGTGTGAAAGAGAAAGCCTTGGAATTTGTAAATGGCGAAAAGACCCAAGAAGAGAAGGCAATTGCACTGTTTTATTGGGTAAGAGACCAAATTAAATATAATATGTATACATATATACCACAGTTCAAAACAAATTTAAAAGCCTCAACCACACTTCGGCGAGGAAATGGATTTTGTATGTCCAAAGCAGTATTATTATCCACGTTAGCGAGAGCCGTAGGAATCCCAGCCAGAATCCACATGGTAGATATTATAAATCATAAAGTTCCCGATTGGGTTGAGCAATTGATGGGAACTAAAGCTTTTCATTGTCATGGATATAGTGAGTTGTATATTGATGGTGAATGGAAGAAGTTAACTCCCGTATTTGACAAACAAACTGCCATAAAAGCGGGTTATACACCATTAGTAGAATTTGATGGAGAACATGATGCATTGCTGTCTAAATATGACTCGGAAGGTAATTTATTTGTTGAATATATTAAGGATTGGGGAGTATATAATGATGTCCCTATAAAAAAGATCGAAAAAATATTCAAAGAGAAGTATGGTACCATCTATACGGAATTTAAATTTCAAAAACCTAAAAGAAAATAAAACTCTTTTATCCCTTTATTTTATCTCTTGAAAATTTAGATCATGTATATACTCCCTTCTCGATTTGAATTCGTTAAGAAATATCGAGAAAAAGTATATTAAGAATATCAAATACTTAATGTTCAATTACTGAAAATAATATTTCAGTAAATTCTAAATACTATTCAAAATAAATCTAATATGGAAGATTTCAAACCTCCTAAAGCCTTCGAGCCAGGCGAATCTACTGAAAAAGCGGTTTATTGTGCAGAATGTGCTCATTTACAACAAGACAAGCTGGGAAGCCCCGTTGGAACCTGCTTTGGAATACCTATCGAGAAAACAACTGTTCCCTTAGACTGCCCCTATTTTAAAAATGATTTAAGAATCGTTATGCTATTAATCTTTCTTAAAAGTGGTATTTCCGTCTATCATAAGTCAATAGTAAATGATCTTGTAAAAGAAGTCGACCCAGAGCTGCTTTCTTCATTTTTACAAGCAATAAATGCCTTTGGAGAGGAATTAACCAACGAACAAATTTCCCTTATAAAATTCCAAAAGATGAATATCATTTTTTGTAGGGGGACATATTCCAATGGGGCAATCATTTTAAGGGGGAAAATGGAAATAGACTATAAAGAGGGGTTTTTGTTTTTCCTAAAAAGCGTAGAAAAGCAATTTAAAGATTATTTTGAAGGAGAATATACGGGGAGATGTTTGCCCGAAGATGAAATTGACCAAATCGCAAAGGAAAGTTTAACAGAATTTATAAGGCAAAAATTCCATCCCATATCTCGTGAAATACTCGAAAATGAATGCGATTTACAATGCGGAACGGTTCTAAATCACGATATTAAAGGTTCCAAAAAAGGTTGAGATGAAATCTAAAATGTATATAGGTGTGGATGCTTGTACCTCTGGATGGGTCGCTTTAATCATAGAACAAAATCATGAATGGAGGTTAGAAGTCTTTAAGGATATCAACCAATTATGGTCAAAATACAAGAAAGCTAATATAATTCTTATAGACATACCAATAGGCTTACGGTCTGAAAGCGGTGAGCCACGATTCTGCGATTCAGCAGCACGTAAATATTTAACCGGAAAGAGATCATCATGTATTTTTCCTACTCCTTGCCGAAAAGCGCTAGTCGCAACATCCTATGAAGAAGCAAATTTGATCAATAGAGATATAACCGGGAAAGGATTATCTAAACAAACCTATAATATAATACCTAAAATTATAGAACTTGATACAATTTTAAGGAAAAATAAAGCGACATCGGAAATCTTTATTGAAAGCCAACCAGAAGTATGCTTTGCGGCTTTGAATCACGATCAACCTCTAGAACATTATAAAAAAGAGAAGAAAGGTATAGAAGAGAGGGTAGAATTGCTTAAATCTTATTGGGAATATGAAAAAAATCCTTTTAAAATAGGAGAAAAAACATATAAACGAAGTAATGTAGCTATCGATGATATTCTTGATGCATGGGTTTTAGGAATTTCTGCAGTGTTTGGAAAAGAAGATTTGTTATATTTTCCAGAAGACTATGAATATGACGCGGAGGGTCTGCCCATGAGGATGGCTATTCCCGATTTAAATGGAAAAAATGGTTAAATCTTTCCTAAATCTTACTTATCATTATTTATACTCAAAATTTTTGTTATATTCAATTTTTTGGATAATTTATAATAAATATTAAAATGAGGAAATGTTTATTTTACTCATATTTTTATCCTATAACAATAAAAAGAATGCTTTAATATTATGAAGCGAAATGTAGAAAAAGTAGACGATGGAAATAATACATTTAAAATTAAAAGGATATATGTAATTTTTGTCCTAATATCCACTTTTTTTATAAACTTCGATAGTGCCGTTGTTATACCCATTATAGCGAATTATGCGGTTAGTTTAGGCGCCTCTCTACTTTTTTCTGCAATTATTGTTGGAATTTACTCCATCTTTCACATACCTTCAAATGTTTTTTTTGGAAGACTTATCGATAAATTTGGAAGGAAAGGGTTTCTAACTTTCGGTATATGTTTAGATGGTTTATCAATTTTTATGTATTTTCTAGCAACGAATCCAGTTTTTCTTTTACTAGCTAGAATAGTTCATGGATTAGGGGGTGGTTTTGGAGGTCCAGCAACTATGTCTTATTTAGGTGATTCTTTTTCAGAGGGAAAAAGCGGTAAAGGAATGGCATTTTATGGCATGTCTGTAGGATTTTCAATGTTGTTTGGTTTTGTGATTGGGGGTTTTTTATCTTCTCTTATAGGGATTAAAAATTTATTTTTAATAATTTCAATTTTAATGTTTACCATATCATTATTTTCTTTATATTTACCTAAGATTTATATAACAAAACCAAAAAAACTAAAATTAAAAGAAGAAATTAGGATTTTCTTTCGGCTTATTACTTATAACAAATTAATTGTTCCATATATGGTAATTATTGTCGTTTTCTTTAATTTAGGAATCATAACTTCCTCATATACTATTTTTTTGAAAGAATATGGATACGAAGACTCACAAATCGGAATGATCTTAGGCATTATGGTCATATTTTCTATTTCAATTAATTATCCTGCTGGAAAATTAAGTGATAGAATTGGGAAAGTTAGATTTTTGATAATTGGGTTATTTTTTTGTAGTATAGCTTTTTTAATTCTTTATGTATCTCCTATGATTCCATTTCCTTATTTAGGGATGATTCTATTTGGATTGGGACACGGATTTGTATTTCCAACCTCAGCAGGGATTGTAAAGGATGAATCAACTTTAGATAACAGGGGGATTGCATCAGGCGTTTTTTATGCCCTGACTGTTGCTGGCATTGCGATTGGTTCCCCCATTTCTGGCATTCTGATAGAACTATATACTTTTAAAATAGCTTTATTACTCGGGATCGTCTTACCACTTGTTTTCTGTATCTTTCTTATTATAATAGGGAGTCAAGATTCACATCCATATGAGTCCTAATAAAGGATAATTCAGCTTTAAAATATATCATTGACTCATATTTAATTAATTAAAAATTTTTTTTTCTCAAAACATATAAATCTAAAAATCATATATTGCAATATTGAAAATTAGTATTTTAACAATAATAACTAAAAGAGAAAATAGAATTGAGCGATATTAGAATTGATTGGGAAGGTCATACTGAAAAATATCAAGATGCCATGGAAGATCTTGACCTTGATTTTTGCGTTTTAACAAGGGTAAAATCCATAACTTATTTAACGGGATGTTTTGTTCCTTGGAAAAGTGCGATATTATTACCAAAGAAAGGCGAGGGGGAACCAACTCTGTTCACAGTCCTTTTAGATGTGGAGAGAGTAAAAGCAGAAGGCCAATTGCAAACCGAACCTTGGGGGCCGATGAGGGGATTTAATTGGGAAAAGAAGATTCAACGTTCCGCCAAGAAAATGGGAATTTATGACCCTAAAGGAAGTAATCCCCGGATAGGCGTAGAGTTGGGATTAGATATCTGCGTGACTGGTCAAATGCTTTCCTACACCGAAGCCATATTACTAAAAAAGATTTTCCCGGGTTGTGAATTGGTTGATTTTAATGATAAAACTGAGGAAATCCAATTGATTAAAGAACCCGAAGAGATAGAAATGCTTAAAAAAGCAAGTGAGATTACAGATATTGGACAGGCTGCAGTGAAAAAGGCTTTGGAGGAAAGAAAACCAGATAAAATGTTCACTGAAAATGAGATTGCCGGAATAGGAACGTTAGCGATGAGAAGAGCAGGAAGCAATTATGAATGGACATTTACCGGAAACGAGGAAATCGGTTCGGGGTACCGAGCGAGTTGGACATTTAATGGATGTACCCCTGCAACAAATAAAAAGGTAAAGGAAGGAGAATCATTATTAGTGGATCTTCATAGCGAATATGGGTTATATCTCGGAGACTTAAGCCATAATTACGTATTAGGAAAATGTCCTCCCGAGTTAAAAAAGTTCAATGACGTTTATGAACAATTATGCTATACCCTAATTGATAATATGAAACCAGGAATAACTTTTGATGAGTGTTACCAAGAAGTTCGCAAGGTTGCTGATAAAGGAGGATATGCTAATGATTTATTTTTTGGTTTGGGACACGGAATTGGGTGCATCGGGAATGAATCGTTTCCGATTGTGGTTCCCGGAAAAGATTGGGGTGATATGACTTTTAAAGAGGATATGGTTGAAATCGCGGCGGTTGTCTTTAATAGACCAGAATTGGGTGGATTGAGGTTAGAATCGCCCATATGGGTCACAAAAAATGGAGCAGAAATGCTTCCAAAAACGCCAGTTGAAGTAGATTATATTTAAAGTTTCTATCATTTTCTTATTTCATTTCTTTATTCTATATTTAAACCTTTTTAATTTAATTTTAAACCTAATAGAGGAAAGATAAATTTTGGGTAAAGTTAAATATGAAAATCATTTTGATATGAATATGAATAAATTAAAAATTCAAAAAATTATTATCTTTAAACATGGAATAAGCTATTTTCTCTCAAATGGTTCAATCAAGAGGAGCGGAACATTTGAATTAGAATTTAACGTTGATGAAATGAATGATATATTAAAAAGCCTATTTGTATTAGACACGAGTGAAAAGGGGTATATATCTTCAATCTCTTATGATGCTGCGCTAGATTCGAATCAATTGCTTAAAAATATTATGCTTGAAATCCCTAATGTTAATTCTTTTACCTCTTTAATCACACAACTAAAGGGGGCTAGGGTTAAGATAACAATTGGCAGTGGAGAGTCCAATAAAAAAACTGGCATCATAATGGGTATGGAAGAAATAGAAAAGCTCAAAAATAAAATTAAGATAACCGAAAAATTGCTTGTATTGCTCTTAGAAGAGACTGGAAAAATTATAAAAATTCCATTCTCAGAAATTAGTGAATTTAACATTTTAAACGAGGATATAATGGATGATCTAAAATTCTTTTTGGATACAATCATTGCGGGTATTAAAAAAGATTCCAAAAAAATAAGAATTAACTGTGAAACAGAAAAAGGAGATGAGAGCGAAAGAGAAATTTATGTTTCCTATTTACATGAATCCCCCATCTGGAAAACTTCATATCGGTTGATAATGAGTAAAAAGCAGGAAAAAGATAAAAAATGCTTATTGGCGGGGTATTCACTTATAGAAAATGTTACAAACCAAGATTGGGAAGATATTGAGCTTACTCTCGTTGCGGGAATGCCTGTCTCATTTATTTATGACTTTTATAGACCCATATTCATGGAACGACCTGTAGTCGAACCGTCTAAGGTATTGAGTGCTAGACCCACAGAAATAGAAGAGGGTTTAGAAGAAGAGAGTTTTAAATCTTACAGAGGTGGAAGAGGGAAGGAGAAGAAATTACAGGAATCTATGCCCAGGGCAGCACCCCGAATGATGGCTCCTAAACCTTCCACAGGAGCTGACATATCAACAATGAGAGGGGCATTAACCGATGACCAAGTGTTAGATAAAATGAAATCCTCAACAAAAACCCGAACTAAATCTTTAGGTGAGCTATTTGAGTATAAAATTTCAAATCCAGTAACAATTAAACGAAAAAAGAGCGCACTCGTACCCATTCTTACCGAGGAAATCAAATCAAAAAAGATTCTCCTATACAATCAAGATGAGCACGATAAACATCCAAATGCATGCTTAGAGATTACAAATAATACCGATCTCACCTTGGAACGGGGTCCTGTTACCATAATATACGATGATAACTTAGCTGGCGAATCAATCCTTCCCTTTATGAATAAAAATGATACACGATTATTGAACTATGCGGTGGAACAAGCGGTTCTAATTACTATAGAACAGAGGTCGGAAAATAAAAATATTCATAAGGTGTCTTTTGGAGGTGCCTACTGCTATGAGTATTATTATACAAATCTCAACACAACATATAAAATTAAGAATAAGACCGAGAAATCGAAAGAACTCTATATAGATCATTCAAAAAGATCTGACTATGAGGTAATAGAGAGTCCCGTTGAGCCCGAAGAGACTGCAAATTATAGGCGCTTCAAATTAACATTACAACCCAAATCATCTATAGAATTCAATATAGAGGAACGAAAGGAAAATTACGCTAGTTATTATATCTGGAATTGGAATAGAGAACAGATCTTAGAGAAGGTTGCTTTTTATATTGGGAAGCAATTTATTGATAAGGAAATTGAATCCACATTGGAAGAAATTGCAGAATTAATGGGTGAAGTCAATATCTTCAGTCACCAGAAATCGGAATTAGAAAGCGAACAAACTCAAATGAACGAGGAACAAATTAGGTTACGTGAAAACATCAAGGTCTTGGGTGATAGCACTCAAGAGACCTCTCTAAAGGAAAGATATGTCGCAAAACTCTCACAACAAGAAAATAGGTTTGAGGAAATAAAGTCAAATATATCCGATTTAGAGAAGCGTGTAAATACCCTTAATAGAGAAATTGAAGAAAAAATTAACCAATTATAAATGTTTCAAATCTAAATTAGTTATTTTTATTTTTTAACCTTCTAATTATTCTATATTAATTTTTAATATAAAAGAATACGCGGAAATGTATCTTTAAAATTCTCTTTTCATTACGAAATCTAATAGATGAGAGAATACCTCTGCCTCCTCTTCATTTATTATTGGTTTCAGATTTTTTAATGCCTCATATGCCTCTTGATAATAATCTTCTGCTAATTTCACACAAGACTCTTTCACATTAACGTCCTCATAAAAATTTCTTACTTTTTCTACATCATCATTATTGATATTACTTTTACTCATAATATTAAGTAAAGTTTCCCTTTTTTTTGGTTCTAAAGAATTTAACGTATCTATTAAGAGACATGTTTTTTTTCCTTCCTTTATATCACTGTCAGAGGGCTTTCCCGTTTTTTCTTCCTCTCCGAAGGTCCCTAGAATATCATCTTTAATTTGAAAAATAATACCTAAATTAATTCCATACACGCTTAAGAGTTTTTTATATTGTTCTTCCGCTTCAGCATACGTTGCACCTATTAATATGGACTTTTCAATGAGGGCCCCCGTTTTTAAAGCAGTCATTTCAATATATTCATCTATAGTCGTTTCTTTTTGATGAACCATATCTGTTTCGATAAGAACACCATTGGCAATTTCAATAAAAGCTTGCTCGTAGAGGCGGAGAGCTTTTAGGTTCAAATTCATACCAAATTGATTATCCAAATAAGGCTCCATCCCGATAAAGAAAGCCGTATCGCCCCCAATTATCCCGATAGAATTACCGAATTCCTCCTTGGGTATTTTTTTCACCTGATAACGATCGTAATATTGCTGATAACGGTAATGGAATGAGGGCTTCCCCCTTCGAAGGAGGTCGCGGTCGATTATGTCATCATGGATAAGCGACGCATTGTGTAGGAATTCCGTTCCCACACATGGGACTAGGATCTCATCGTCTTGTTCCTCTGTAAAGGCATTATATGTCGCAATGCATAACAAGGGCCGGATTCGCTTACCTCCTGCTAAGAAATAATCCATCAACTCGGAATAATAGCAATGAAGAAATTCGTTTCGCATTGTCTTAATTTTTTGCTCATAAAAACTGCGTATTGTATCGTTTATCTTTGATTTATAACGCTTAGTATATTCGAGGAAATTCATTTTTATTCGCTTTATATGCTAAATTATAGAAAATTCAATCATTATATGAATTAATTTTGGTAATACTCGATAAGTAATAAAGAGTTGTAATGGCCGTGAGATGTGTAATTATTTGGGAGTTCAAAAAAAAAATTTCGATTTCTAAAATAATTAAAAAATTCTATAAATTAATTGACAAGAATTGAAACTTTTCATTAAATAACTTTGCATTCATCCAAATTTTATCTTTGTCATTCCATTTCAAGTTACTCAAAGGAAAATACTCATCCAAAAAATCGAGGTTTGTAAAGGCTTTTTTTTAGAGATTTTTTCCATCTCCTAAATCTTGAAATATAACATATCTTGAGATTCCTAAGATTTTTAAAAATTCATGAAATCCGTTAAAAAATTCATGAATTGCACAATCTGGTAAAAATAACTTGATATAAATACTATTATGGTATCGCTTTTTTTCAA
>CAZDJH010000004.1:19659-32069 GCA_964505645.1 uncultured archaeon
TCCCTTTAAAAAGTATTCCCCTTCCACTTTAATAATGATATATCACCTAAAAAGTATAATTACCTAAAATAGGATTTACTATTCTAAATCAAAATTTACTTTAAGTGTCGCAATAGCATGAGCAAGAATTTTAAGTTCTATTTCATTCCTATTAATTTGGATCAATTCTGCATTAATTTGAGAGCTAGGCTCTGTTTCTAAGAAATTCACAATATTGGCCTCCTTAATTACGATTTTATTAAAGAATGCCAAGGTTCCGTTTTGAGATTGATTTGATATGTTATAAACGCGGATGATTATGAAATTTCCTACCTCACATTTTTTCAAAATACTCAGAACAATAGCATCATTATTGATTTCCAAAAAGCTTAACTCCATAGGTAGAAAAGGGATTCTGCTTATTTCTGGAGTGCTAAGATAAAGGGAGCGAATTCCTGAGGGTTTAAAAACGATTTTATCCATTATTCGTAAATTAGTATCAATCATCGACGGAAATAACGGTAATAATGGATTGTTAAACCCCTTACCTTCCTTATGAATTTGGGCGCTCATCCAACTATTTTTATTCGCCTCTATTATTAACGACAATTCAAAGGTATGACTTCCAAGACATTGAGCTCCAGGTGTTTTTAATTCTGGGCCCGCATAGGATCTACGAGTCTTGAAATCATCTCTTGATAACCATTCCACGCAGCGTAATAGAGTAATAGCAAATGTAATTGAGTTATCCCCTTCCTTAATTGCTTCATATTCTGGTAAGCCCTTATTGATAATGGAAAAAGTTTTTGTACCGTCAGAAACTGAGACGAAATCTTTTTGATGGTTTGTAGGAAGAGGTTTTTGAATCCAATTTTCAGCATCAGGAAGATTTATATCCCGCGGAACAACATAAAAATGTCCATCAGCGTGAATCTTCTCTGCTTTGATATTAGAAGGGAATAAAACTCTTGATCTGTGATCCTTACTTTGATTTTTGACCTCGATTTTGAAATCGATTCTCTTAATTCCCTTATAGAGAGAGATTGAAATTTTAATATTATTATCGATTAGAACTTCGCTCCGTGTCTCGCGTGTCCCATCTAAAGATACTGGAAGGTTCATATTCACCGATGTTTGTATTGTTTTCTGGGTGGGGCCATCAATAATGGTGGAAATATTAAGAATGTTTCCGTCAATGGTGGTATACCTCGTATCGTTCTGATTTTCATCGGGACCCGAAAAGTCGTATTCATCACCCCAATCCCCAACGTCCTCAAAAAAGCATACATTCTCATACAACTCGCCACTTTTTTTATCTGAGATCTCTATTATGCCATTCTTCTCTACTCGTATTCTATAAAACTCATTTTCTATGGTATTTTCCTTGGCTATGAAATCTGAAGTATCTTGTGAGGATAGGGATGGATTTGAATCTGGATTTGAATCTGTCTTAATATAAAATAGCTTATACCCACATGCGGGTACATCTGCTATAAAACTAAAATTCTTACTCATATCCGATTCTTGAATATATCTCGGATCTCCATCTATTATTCGGCCTTGGTATTGAATTTCCTCCCCCGTGTGATCGAGGATCTTAAATTGAAAAGGAAACATGTTTGGTTTATCCGAAGGTGTAATTCCCTTAAATTCTACGAGATCATGCCTTTTCCATGGTAAAGGGTTAAAGACGATAAAGGGGATTAAATCCTTTTCACCATTTTTAAAGTTAATAAGTCGATTAAGATACGATATGGCATTTTTAATAACCTCTTTACCAATTTGTTCCGCCCAATCAAATCGAATGCCCATTTCCTCGTGGACCGCATCGATTGAGCATCCACAAATACTATCATGCGGATGATTTTTTATTAACCATTTTAAACCAGTATATATATATTCTTGGGGATAGTCGAACTCTCCTTCTTTATCTAATGCCCAAGTTATAGTCGCCAGTGGTTCAGTATATTTTTCATAGAGGCTTTCAATTTTAGTGTTTCTCTGTTTAATCCACATACGCGCTGAAAGTACCCCCGAGAGAAGATGTGAATATCTTCCTCCTCTAAGTTCCCCGATATAACTCTTCAATTCGGGATTATAACTGAGTACTTTGTCAATATAGTACTCAAAATCTCTCTGTTTGACTATCTTTTCGGGGTTTTCTTCATTCCATTGGGCGATAATTTCCGGAACTTCAGGTTGTGCTTCATGGTGATCCGATCCGTTATTTAATAATACGTAGGGCGTGGCGGTATATTTCTCTAATTGGGAAGCCATACCTTTAATCTTCCTAAAGGCGCTTTTGTATTTATCATTACGCTTCTTCGTGGGAAGGTCTGCCAGAGAACCATAGCTCATAATTAAATGAATACCCAAAATCGAAGCTGCATTACCGGGAGCGTTCCATTTAAACTCCATAGTTAGATCATTATCTTCGAATTGATTTCCAAAACCCCTCCAGAATAAAACTGAAGGAATATCAAACCCCTTAAGTATTTGGGGTAATTGGGCTATGTGTCCAAAAGGATCGGGAATATAACCCGCTTTCATAACCTTGCCAAACTTTTTCGCGATTTTGTGCCCGATGAGGAGATTTCTGATTAGAGATTCACCGCTAATTAAAAATTCATCTGGTAATATATACATAGGTCCTATAGATAATCTTCTCGTTTGAACATAGTTTCTGATTTCTTTTTCTTTATCAGGTCTTACTTCCAGATAATCTTCAATCGGAATTGTTTGACCATCGAAAGTAAAGCTTTTATAGTCCGGATTTGTTCTTAAAATTTCTAATAACTTGTCCATCATAATAACAAGCTCGGCCCGAAATTCTTGGAAAGTTAAATACCATTCGCGGTCCCAATGGGTTTCTGGAACGAGTATTATTTCATTTGCTTTCATAATTTACACTCTTTTTTTAAAATTAGAAAATACTAATATCTTAAATTAAAAGTTTATCCCAACTTAAATTTATTATTCAAAAAGAAGAATATATAGCCTAACCTTCTAAAAAATGGAGGTATATGTTTTCATTCGAAAAAGGAATAAGTGGTGAAACAGAATTGTCTAGATTTTCTAGAAAAAAGAATTATTAGTCCTAAAGTAATTACTCAAAATCCTCATCATCAAATTCTACAATCATCTTCTTTTGCTTCTCTTTATGGGAAATTGTGGCACCTCCTTTTCCCAAATCGTCCACATTATCGAATTCTAATTGAGGATTCATCATATCCATAAATTGCTTTTCCTCTTCAGAGGGTTGATAGTTTCCCTCAAACATTTGTTGTAGTTGTTCTAGTGTTTGATCATCCTTTGTGAATCTTTTTGCAGTCAATTTAAAGAAAAATCCCAATATTTTATCCCAAATCGTTTTAAAAAATCCTATGATGCCCGTGCTTTTTCCAGATTTATGCGAGCTTCGCTTTTGGGTTCTACGGAACGTCAATTCCCTCTGAATATATTCTGCCCATTGATCTCTTGGCACGCCCATCATTTGTAATTCTTGTTTCATCTCTAGGATTAATCCTTTTTCTTCTTCTGAAAGTGAAGTATCTTTATTATCCTTTCCCATGACTTTTCATTATTTAAAATCAAATAACTCTAAATAATTTTATGCTATTTCCCTTAATTTCTATTTAAAGTTGGAATCTTTTATCAAAACTCATCACCATAAAAAAACCAAAAAGACTTTAATTTTATAAAATAAATTAGCAGAAATGAGTACAAAAGAGGTATTTGCTACAGATCTAAAAGAGGATAATCAATTAAAAAATAATGTAAAAGGGTTAGAATTATACTTGGAGTTTGAACGGGGGAACGATTAGATTAAAGGAGATTCTTTCCGACAACACTTTTATCTGGCTCAATCCCTAATAATCCCAACAATGTCGGTGCGACATCGGTTGTTTTACAATAATGAATCTCCTTTTTGGGAATTGCATCAGAACCCCCTACTATGAGCGGAACCGTCATTGACGGTTTCAAGGCAATATCATGGGAGTAAACATGTTTATTTTTCGTCTCTCCATGCTCGTAATTAAATGCATATTCCCCTAATGTAGAGATTATAATATCACAAGCACGGGGATTGACAAAATAACGAGGTAATTGATCAATCAGAATGGGGAAATCGATATCAAATGTTCCAGAAAGCCATTCCTCAATGGTATGAAAGTTTTCATCAATTAGCTTTTTTGCTTTTGCACTTTTCCCATATCCGAATATATCTTCTTCACAATGTAATTTAGTCTTCTGATCTTTGCCAGAGCCCTTATATTCTATTACTCCTTTATATATTTTTCCATTTTTTTCGCTCCTTTTCTCAACATGTATGGTTCCTTTGTCTGTCTGGCAATTATCATCTTTATAATACATCAGTTTAGTTCCTGGAATCTCCCAAAGTGTTTCAAATAGATTCAATTCAGCATTTGCACCACTAGGAGAAAAAGCCTCCATTTGCTTTTGAGTTGGATGATGATGCCATGTATCACCTGGAAAATTAAAATGTCCAATAGAGCCGCAATTTGCATCGAAATCTCCCTTACCTTTCTTGGGATCGTAGGGTATCAGACCTTTTTTCTGAAAGAAAGGTTCGAGATCATAAACTTTCTCTGCTTTATAATTACCGTGATCCGATACCATGCAGATTGCAGTAGAGTCATAATAACCTTCTTGCTTTAATAGGTCTATTAACGAACCAATATATTTATCACAATTCATAATTTCATTGATGTACTCAGGATGGTCGAAACCCCGTTCATGAAGGAGTTCATCCGTCTTAGGGACATACCCTACCGTGATTTTAGGGACTTCCTTTTTGTCGAAATATTTACCGGGATTAGAAAACACTTCTTCAATGTTCTTAAACACATTCTCTGTACTGAACTTGGTAGGAGGCGAAAAATACGAACCCCGAAAAACTACATTAAGAGAACTGAAAAAGTTGGCATCACCAGCTTGCTCGAATATTGTTTTTACATTTTTACCTAAATCCCTTCCCAACTTTAATACATCCGGAGTATAATTACGAATAAAAGGGGGTTTCTTTTTCTTCGACGGAGGATCTTTTCGGGAAATCCAATGATACCCGGGGATTCCACTCCCTTCTTTTGGATAATAACCAGAATAGGCACCCGTAATAATATTGGGATAGCAAGGAAAGGTCACGCTGGGAAACGTGGTAATGCATTGTTTAGAAAAAGAGCCTCCTTCTGCTAGACTTTGAAAATTGGGGAGCCTTCCCGATTCGAGTAGGTCGAAAAACTGTGAAGCCTTTACGTCATCTATTACGAAGAGGATTACTTGATCTACTTTCTGTTGTTTAGTCATTTTATACTTTTTTTAAAATTAAAAGATATTAAAATTTAATTGATTATCCGCATTTTTTAACTCAATGAAGAAGTTCGTAATTCCTAAGTTCAAGAGCCTCACTATTGAGAATGTCATCTTTGATATCAATGGAACTCTTCAATTTCAAGGAATGATTTCAAATGAAGTGGTAACAAAGGTAAAAGAATTAAAAGAGAGATATAATATATATCTTGTTTCTTCTGATACGAGAGGAAATTTAAAACAGCTAGCCAATAAATTGGAAGTGGCTTATATCAAAATTACAGTAGATAATATCTCTGATGCTGAGGGAAAAAATAAGGAATTAGAAAAATTGGGAAAGCATAGGACTATAGCTATAGGGAATGGAAATAATGATGCCCTTATGCTTAAAAATGCACGTTTAGGAATACTTATAATAGGAAGCGAGGGCGCAAGTACCAAGAGTTTAATGAATGCTGACTTAGTATTTACAAGTATAGTTGATGCAATAGGATTTTTAATGGATGATAAAGCCATAATTGCGACGTTAAGAGGATAACCAAAGCATTATAGGCTCTATAAGGTTCGCTTTTCTATATTATATGTATCCTTCTAAAACCTTCAATATTTCTTTATATTTTCCTCTAGACACATCATAATTCTCTTGTTTAAGTGCAGAAAAACCCTCTTTATCTAGTTGATAGATTAACGCCTTCAATTCTTCAAATCTGTACAATTCCAACAATTTATAGCGATAATCTATTGTCTTTGGTTCCAATTTTCCAATATTCCACTTAAGTAAATTCCCTTGCATTGATTTATCTTTCTTCGGTATATATGAACTCGGTTTCTTGATTTCATTAATATAATAAAGAGGAATAATATCTTCTATTACTAAGCCATCTAAGGGTCTTTCATATGAATTGCTAAAAGGGAAATTTACATTATAAAGGCCCTCAAATTCAGCCTTAGAATCTTTAAGATTTGAATGGGTTTTAAGAATCTTTAACTGGTCTTCAAGTAAAAAGATAATCGTGCGCGATATTCTCTTCCTTAAGTTGTAATTAATCTTTATGCTTTCTTCAGGGGGTATATTTTTCAAATGCCATCTCATTTCGAGACCCTCTTTTAATTTTGTCTTAACCGGTAATAGTTTTGGTTTCTCTTTATTTAATTTAACGTCTCTAATTTCATAGTTATAAGGGATAAGATCGGATATAATGGCATCTTCAATCATCTCATCAAATGGATTTTGAAAGCCAGATTCTACTTCAAATGTAGACTCCTCCTCTTCTTCAACTTGTTCCACCCTTAATTCATCATCTCGAGTCATAGACTCTCCAGACTCACTTATTAGCATTGATGTGGATTTAACCGCCTCCTTTACTTCAACTCGATGAGTTTCTAATAATGAATTTAATTGTTCTATTACTTGGTCCACATCATCAGAAATATCTCCTATAAGCTCATCAGTAGAAAACTCTTCCACGAGGGGGAGGATATCTTCTTCAATTTCAACCATATCTTCGAATTTTTTTGCCTGTTCAAATAACTCTTGTTCTTCATTTTCCTTCTTTTGAGTCCTATTATCTATTTCATTTCTAAATTTTGATAAGCTTTCATCCTTAACGGTTTCCGCTTTTTTTTCTTCTCTCTTTTCTTCGAGATCTCGTTGAGTTTGTTCTATTAACCCTTGATATTTTTGAGCCAGATCCTCTCTTCCAATTTCAGTAGTTAGTTCCACGATTTTATTTGAAATCTCTATTATTCCTTTAGAGTCTTCTGCATTTTGCTTTTGTTCAACTTCTTTTTCCAATGCTTTTATCTGTTTTTCAATCGCTTTTTTCTTTATTACCTTGTCCTTTGCCTCTAACTCTTGGGAGATATCTTTTTGAATTTGAATATATTTTTCGGATAGATCTTCATCATCAATCGATTCTATCAAATTTAGAATTTCCGAACACATATTGAGGGCTTTCTCAAAATTTCCTTCTCGCCTTTCTTTTGAGATTGTTTCGTCGAGGTTTAGTATCTTGTTTATAAGCGCCTCCCTTTTCCTGCTTTCTTCTATCTCCCGCTTTGTGCCCTCTATTATGTCTTGGTATTGGGCTATAAGCTCATCAGTTTGTATTTTCTTACCCAATTCAATAATTTCGTTTGAAAGATCTATGATACCTTCAAGATCCCTTATCTCCTTTTTTTGTTCAACTTCAGATTCTAAATCATTTATTTGGTTTAGAATGGTTCTTTTCTCTCTCTCTCGTTGCATTTCCTCTATTTTCTTAGATATTTCTTCTCGAAACTGAAAAAATTTCTCAACGTCTTCTTGATCTCCGATAGATTCAGCCAGTCCAATAATCTTAGTAGTGGATTCCAAGGCAAGCTCATAATTCCCCATTTCCTCTTCCTCTGTAATCTGCTTTTTCAGGGAAGAAATCTTCTTATGAATCTCTTCTTCGTTCTCCACTTGATTGATTTCCTCTTCAATTTCCTTAATAACTTTAAGAGCTTCTCCTCTTGTTTCTTCTAAGTCATTTGATTCTGCTATTTCAATGATCTTCTTATGGTTTTCCATTGCTTTATGATACCGTCCTGTGCTGCGGTTATCTTCGGCTTTCTGCTTTAATTCGTTGATTTCATATTGGGTCTGTTCCCTTTTTATCTCTTCCAAGATAATATTATATTTTTCTTCCTTTTCAGTTAAACCACCAGAGCGAGCGGTTTCAATAATCTTATTACACCCTTCAATAGCAGATTTAAAATTTCTTGAACTTCTAGCATCGTTTAGGCTTTCATCTAACCCCTCAATTTCATTGAACACTTGATTTCTTTTTATCTCCTCAAGAAGGTTTTTATATTTCTTTTTTAACTTCCGATCATTAACGGACTCCGTAAGTGCTATGATTTCATTAACCAAGCTTATTGCTTCGCCAAAATCTTGCTGTTCTCTCTCTTTTGTAACAGTGGATTCTAAATTTTCAATTTCTTGCAATGTTTCATGATATTTCTCTTGGGCGTTGATAATATCTTGGCGCAATTCCCTCAATTGCCCATCAATATACTTATCTTTTTTTTCTGCGACGGTATCTTCAACTGTGTCAACTTTATCTAACGCTTCCTCATACTTTCGTCTCTGCTTTAATTTATTTGCCTCATTGATTGCATTTTCTACTTCTTCTAACAACTCAGAATCAAGTTTCTCCTCAGTAAAATAGAATTTATAATCATAACGTTTCTCTTCACCCTTAACTTCAATACAAGAACTTAGAATTATATTATCATAGAAATTCTGCCACATAGATAAGTTTTTTCTAAATCCAGAGGTCTTTAATCTGTCTGTGACATCAATGCGTTCTATTTTAATTACATCACGTTTCTTAAAAGTATCTTTTTTGTATTTTAAGAGATAATCTTTTATTTCCTCTTTTCTGGCTACAAAGACATCTTCGAATTGGTCAAAAACATCGTCTAATCTTTCACTCATATATTACTCCCTCTTTATATTAAATATTTATTAATAATTTGATATATTTCTTCAAATTCTTTTTTCCAAGTTTTCCTCTGCGGAGGCATAAATATTTTTTATTTTAAAAACCATATTCGCTTAACAAATCCACATTTCCCCCATCACATTTATTTTTATGTTTTCTGTTGGATAAGGGTACTAATTTGTTTAAAACTATTAAAACTCTCTTTAAGTAGACCTTTTTCCAATGCTTCTCTGGCTTTTTCTCTTAGTTCCTCTATCTTGCCTGTGAAAGCCTCTTGAATCTGAGATTCTTGGATATTAGACTGATGATATTCTTCGCATAACCGTTCTACTTTACGTATTACTTCTCTAACATTTTGTAAGGCTGAAAGTTTAAGATATTCACTATATTTGCTTTTAAATTGTTCAACATAATCATATAATTCATTAACTTTATCCTGGCTTTTATTGTATTCTAGAGAAAACAGTTTTTCCTTGATAACTTTTTTTTCTTTTCTGATTTCATCTAAAATTGATTCAGCTTTTAACCTCGCCTTTGCTTCGGCGATAAGATTCTTTTGATCCTTAACCAGTACATCATCATCTATTTCTCTTGCTAATTGAATAACTTCTCTTGCCGATTCAATTGCTTGCTTAAATTGTTTATTCTCGAAATAATCATCCGTTTCCTTTTTGAAAGCCTTTATTTTTGATACTAAGGCCTGATTTTTTTCGTATTCTTCCCTCTTAGTGGATAACTTTTCATGGATAGTTTGCTTCGATATCCCTACGTCTGAGAGAAAATCGAAGGGCTCTTCCATTGACTCGACCGTTATATATCTAAGCACCCTTAAATAGGGAAATTCTTCACCAAAGGTATGTCTCATATTGGCAATGTAATTCTTCAACGTGCTTGAACAATCCTTTCCAATCCATGTATATAATCTTTTCTTTTGAGGAACATAAAACGCAATAATTTTCAAATCCGAAAAATATTGTATAATATTTTCACTTTCTATACTCTCAATTTCTCCAGAATAAAGAATTTTAAAAAGTTTTATATCTTGAGTTTCCATTGGAGATAAACCTTTAAATACATTTTAAATATATATTAAATAAAGTCAAGTTCATTAAAAAAGATCGGTTTCTAATTTATTAAGGTTATAGATCATTCCTATTAAAAATGAAGTTAATTTCTCGAAACTTTAGTGTAATGGCGCTAAAACCACCTCTTCCGCGGATATTTATTAATTTTAATTCCACATCATTAGAGAATTGTACTAATTGTTAGTCACAGTCCTCAGCTTCTTCCAGATTCAATTTGATGAAGGCTTCCTCTTGTAGGTTTCTCTGATCCGAACTGACATTTCTATTTACTTGGTTTAAATATTTAATCGCATTTACTTTCCCGGCCTTGATATTTCCAAATAACTCATCCTTACTAGTCCCTCCAGAAATAGTCAGAGCCGTCTGAAAGGTCTGCTCTGGCTGTAATGTCTTGAATTCGATTTGTAAGGCAGATAGTATCTCTGCAGGCTCTGGATAAAGAGTATTGGATAAATTAAGTTTATCTTGGCTAATAGCAAAATCGCTGGTTAAGCTCGATTCATAATTGGTTGCTTTTGAAATTGGCGAAAAACCCGCATATAAGTTGGTTTCATCGTATTGATATATTATATCATTTTTTCCGTCATATCCCGCTAAATCGTTGTCAAACCCTCCCAGACCATTAATATCAAAATCGAATACGAAATAAATATTAAAATCGACCAAATTATAGTCTGAAATATTCTTAAATGTGAAGAATGTGTTAATATATGGGACTTTTGGCTTATTAAACACATCGATGTATAATCGGATGTATAAATCTTTCCGATTGAACACGATTGGATCCAACTCTCCATTTCTTATTAACTTTTTTAAATACTCCTTTATGTCGAAATCGAGAGTAATTCGGTCAACATAAGTACCCTTTCTGCTATTGATCAACTTATAAATCGGTGTCGGCTCAATATTCTTCAAGATCACGGGAATTGTACCGATTTCTTCTCCGTGAATCTTAAAGCTAAACCATGGACCCGCATTCTGTTGCTCTGTAAGATACAGTAAGAATTTATCCTTATATGTCAATTCCTTGATAGAAAAGCCCATTAGATAACCTTCAGTGTTTCAAGTTGCCAGGACATCGTTGAATTTAACGTTTAATACTATTTTTAAGCCACCCTCCTTTATTTTGTAATTTCCTAAGGTTTATTAGGTTTTTATTAAATAAATTTAAATAAAACCAATTACAGGGGAATCTGAAAAGTACTTTTTAAAGATTTTCTAGATATTTATAGCCCATGAATAAGAATGCCTCCTTTACATTCTCGCCCGTCTTAGCAGACGTTAAAATATAGTTGAATCCTAGCTCTTCTGCACTCTTCCTAATATCATATTCTTTTACTTCAATCTCGTCGAGAAGGTCGCTCTTATTTCCCACTATGATAATTGATATGTCTTTCTTCACCGATTTTTTAATATCTTTATACCATTTGCTAACTTGTTCTAATGTTTGCG
Organism: uncultured archaeon; assembly: GCA_964505645.1. Taxonomy (GTDB): domain Archaea; phylum Asgardarchaeota; class Lokiarchaeia; order Sigyniarchaeales; family SOKP01; genus TEKIR-8. The sequence goes on from CAZDJH010000004.1 coordinate 30,977, forward strand.
TACGTGTGCGATCAAGAACTATAAACCCACAATTGGCCCCATTATAAAACTTCTGCGCGTATTGAGCGAAGTTCTGCCCACCTATATCCCAGATTATAAAGTTTATATGAGTTTCTTCGTTAATCTCAACGGTATGCTTAGTTATATCAACACCCAAAGTCGTGATATACTCATCCTTGAACTTGTTTTCAACGAACCTGCGCACGAGACTTGTCTTTCCCACTCTGCCATCGCCAGTAATAACTATTTTTGTCGAATATTCTCCACCGGGAAGCTTCCCACTACGCGTTTGGGCGAGAGTATGAATTAGAGGTGGAATGCCTAAATTCACATTCTCCTCCCCTTGGATTAATAACTTTATTTTTCCCGAAATATGTTCTGAATAGACCTTTAATTCCGTATCAGATGCAGTGGGCTCGGCGATGGTTGCCAAAATTGAAGATTCTCCTTGAGAAGCAAAAGCAAATTTCTTATCCCCCGTAGATGTGATATTAAAGAACGTACTCTCGGTTCCGAACTCATTTTTTAATCTTTCGATATATCCCTCTAATACTGCCGAGACGGCCCCGATAACCATATCTGAATCTTGCTCAGCACGCTCTCGTTTCTTTGATGTAATAATCAAGCCATCTTTATCCACGATTGCCACCGCTATGATGCTTTCCACACTTTCCATATAATTTTCCAATAGGGTGTTCAATAAATTTTCCATATTTTACCAATCTTCGAAATCTTTTTTATGTTATTATTTTATGAATTTAATAATATTTTATTTATAAATAATTATGGATATATTTTTATTTCTATTTTAGTGAAATATATGAATAATATACATTTTTAAATAATCTATGAAGATAAATAAAAATATATGAAAGAAAATACTTTATCGGAATACGAAGAAAATACCTTTAAGATATTAGAACGTTCAATCGCAGTCATGAAAGGGGCTGGAAGAGGGGGCGTGGTAAAAAAATGGGAAAATATATTGAATAATTGTCGCGAAAAAATCCCTTCAGATCAAAAAATCGAGTAGAGAGATTTTAATTGAAGTCTCCCCGCCCTAAAGGACGGGGATTCCTACGAGTCCGCTAAG
>CAZDJH010000005.1:0-30442 GCA_964505645.1 uncultured archaeon
GCGAAATTCATCCCCTACATAAATGTAGGGGACTTCTTTCGCAGTCAGTTAAAATAAAAAATTTAACGCCTATAAAACAAACGCCATGTTCCTTAACTCTTATTTTAAATAAGTGAGCCTTTTAGGGAATGGTGGCATTCGCAGTCTTTTTCCGTATCAATCTTAGGAATTGTAAGTTCAAGTAATTTTTGAAGGTTTTCGGCATTCTGTTCCATTGTCTCTACGACTTCTTCTACATCAACAGCAAGTTTAGAGACTGGCGACCCACATTGTTCGCATTTATCACCGAACTCAATAATGCCACAGTTCTCACATTTCCCAGCCCACACATCTAGATCCGAAACGGATGCGATACAACAATAACACAGTTGCTTTTCTGCGGCGAGAACAACCTCTGGGTAGGTGGTCATTCCGATTATATCGCCTCCCCACTGCCGAAACATGATACTCTCTGACCTTGTGGAAAATCGAGGGCCCTCTATGCAGACATATGTACCACCATTTTGAATTTTAAGCCCTTCAATAGATATTCCTGTCTTATAAAAAAGATCATTCAAATAAGGACAATAAGGGTCTTCTTGAGAAATATGGCAAACTTGACCTCCTTTATAAAACGTATCATGGCGCTTTTTTGTTCTGTCAATGTACTGATTCACCAAAATAAATTTTCCTTTTTCATGTTCTTTTCTTAAGGAGCCAACAGCCGAGGGAGAGATTATGCATTTAACACCTAATTCATTCATTGCCCATACATTTGCTCGAAAATTCAATTCATGCGGAGGGATGGCGTGGCCTTTTCCATGACGCGAAATAAATGCAACCTTTTTTCCCTTAAACGTCCCGACCCGTATTGGTTCGGAAGTTCTTCCATAAGGGGTATAAACCTTTACCTCTTTCTCGTCATCTAAATCAATATTAGCACCTGTACCACCAATTATTCCAACATTTGCATTATCTTGACTATTCTTTAATATCATAAATATACCTTACCAAGTAGTTAAGTTGTATGCTAGAAAAAATTGTAAATTTATTATATATTTTCCTTCGTTGCAAAACTTTATGAAATTCTTAGATAAAAAAAGAAATCGTAAACTTCTTTTTTTTTATTTCTTTGAACTATTTGAATTAAATTTAATCAAATTTTATATTAGGTAAAAGATTATGGTAAAGATTTCATTTCTAGGGAGTTGTAGAGAGGTGGGTCGTTCGGCTATCTTAATTGAAGCAAAAAATGGAGATAAATGTCTCCTCGATTATGGAGTTCGTTTTGACGAAAAAGATAGACTGCCTGTGGAGAGTGACCTAAGCAATTTAAAGGGATGCGCTTTAACGCATTGCCATATAGATCATTCTGGGGCCTTACCGTATCTTTATCTAAATGGAAAAAAACCTCCGTTATTTACAAATGCTTTAACCTTGGAAATTGTAGAAAAATTGATAAATGACATGTTAAAAATATCAAGTTATCCATATCCATTTGGGAAACAAGAAATATATGCATTAACACAGAATTCTGTTTTCTTAGATGTGGGAGTGAAGCAAAAGATTTCCAAAGATTTTTATTTGACTTTTTTCAATGCAGGGCATGTCCCTGGAAGTGTTTCGATACTGGTTGAGGTTGATGGAAAGAAGATACTTTATTCGGGAGACATAAATACAAAATCGACCAATCTTATTAGTTCAGCAAATCCCAGTCTGATATCTGAGATCGACTGTGCGATCATTGAGTCAACCTACGCATTAAGGGAACACTCCAACCGAAGGGAAACCGAAAAAGAGTTTACCGAAAAAGTGATAAATATTACGGACAACGGGGGAAAGGTATTAGTCCCCGCGTTTAGTGTCGCAAGATCTCAAGAAGTATTTATGATCCTTGAAAAGTTCCGATACAATAAAAGCCTTTTTCTAGACGGTATGGCGACCTTAATTTCTAAAATTTATCTGGATCACCCATACAGTCTACGAGATAAAAATTTATACAGAAAAGCCCTAAGAAATGTAAGTTTCGTAAATAGAAGAAGAAAAAGAATTAAAGCCAAACAATCCAATGGAACTATAATATCCCCCTCAGGAATGCTTAAAGGAGGATCAGTTCTTAAGTATATCAAAACGATACTTAATGACCCTACTTCTGCAATATTCCTCGTCGGGTATCAAGTGGAAGGAACTCCGGGCAGAAATTTATTAGAAAATAAAATATTCCAATTTAAGGAGAAAAATCCTCAGAGACATACCGATTATGATTTCAATATTAAGGCAAAATGCAAGGTGGAATTCTTTGATTTTTCAAGCCACTCCGACGGAAAAGAATTAATTAATTATATAAATGCCTTAAATTTTACGCCAAATGGTAAAGAAGTCTTTACAGTCCACGGAGATAACAAGTCGACTACTAAATTAGCGGGAGATCTCACGGAAAAAGGTTACACTTCAGTCGCTCCTGAGAGTGGAGAGATATATACGATTTAATCTTTTATTAATTGTTGTCCAATTACTTTATTGCAATTCTCGAGAAAGAGATCTATTTTTGCTGTAGGTATCTTAGTGCCCGCGGCTGGTGGATGGCCACCCCCCAATGCTTTCAAATCAGAAAGATCTAATGCTTTTCTTATCACTTCCGATAAATTAACTCCCTTTTTTACGAGGTTTCTATGGGCTCTAGCTGACACCTTATATACGTCTTCGTTTTCTCGTTTCGCATAGCCAAAAAGGGGTTTATTTAACTTTATGACCTCACTCTCATCAAAAATCAATATAGAAGCGACAGTCCCCACAATATTATCCGGGATTATATCGTCCCCGTAAAAATATTGAACAAAATCCTTTTCTTCAATGACATTTCCTTCCTTTATCCACGATATCGCTTCCAGAAGAGATCTTTTATAATCTTTTAGATTTTTCTGAGCTTTTCGATATATTTTCTTTCTATCCCCCATTGCCGTTGCGATCCCAACGGAAGCATTATTCATTCGCCCGCAGGCATTTAGTAAGTTTGAAAATTCACCAATATCATATAAATTGGAGTCCTTATCCTCATTTTTAAATAAAAAACGATTTACAATAAGCTTTTCAAGAAGCTCATAAGGTTCTAAATTCAATTTGAGAGAAGCATATTCAACTAAACCGGAGGTTATTTTTTGTTTCTCCTCTTGGTTTAAATCGAACAGCGTTTTAATTGCCCCATCCTCCTTTTCTACGGTAACCCCAAGCTTATTGAGAAATTTATAACTTCTATTTTCATCTCCAGACAATCCCGGTAGCTTTATTTCGGTAGAATATGCGAGAGCTTGGTGGAGAGGTTTAAGCGTTGAAAAGTTGAGGTCGTCTACGATTTCTATTAAGTTTGCTTTTTTTGCATCTTCAACGATCTGAGCATTTAGACCGGTAAATGTTTTATTCGGCCCTTGGTTTTGGATGTCCCCGTTCGCCCCAATGAGGGCAACTGCTGAAAGGTCCAGATTGTTTTTATTGATACTTTTAGCAAATAAATAGCATACCCCAGCACCAGAAATCTCACTAGAGCCATCAAATCCGTAAAAATATGGATTAATATGCCATTGTTTAGTGTTCATATATATCTCATCTAACATTTTTAATTGTTGTTTATTAGAAATGCCTTGGGGTAAATGATGGTCCAAGATAATAAAGGGATTTAACATCTTTTCTTGTAACTCCTTATACTGACCGCTTCCAAAATCGGAAAAAATAATGATATTTCCAAGTTTTTTATTTTCAAGAGAGATTTCTTCAATTTTTTCTTTTTCTAACTGCTTTAATACCGTAATTTGAAAAGGAATATCTTCGCGATAGAGGGTCTTTCCAAGAATAGCACCAGCAGATAATCCATCTGCATCTAAATGTGTATAAATCTTAATGGGAGCATCTATTTCATGATATTTCTCGAAAAAAAAGTCTGCAAGGTCATTTAAATCCGATTTTAATTGGGCGATTTTTTCTTTGTTATTGGTCATTTTCGCAAGCTAAAGAGTAATCATCTATTAAATTCATCTTAATAAAAAATATTTAAAGCGTTCCAAAAATATTGTCTCTTTTACTCAATAATATAATCATTTATATTTTCTATTATTTAAAGTAAATTAAAAAAAATATAATTATTCTACAAAAAACTTAAATAATGGGGAAATTTATAAAATTAAAAAAAACTCAAGTGTAATTAAAATGCATCATGTTAAAGTTAATGAATTAGCGAGAGATATTGTAAACAAAATTATTATCAATAAGAAGATTTACGGGGCAAGGGTAGAAGAACTGGGGAATGGAGCAACAATACTTGATATGAAAGGGGGTACATGGGAAGGAGGAAGATTGGTCGGGGAAATATGTATGGGTGGGCTGGGAAGCGTTGAGTTCACCCATTTTTCCATTGACAATCATTATGTTCCCGCTTTAAATGTGTATACTTCCTTTCCGATCATTTCTTGTATGGCATCACAGCTGGCTGGTTGGAGTGTTAAAATCAAGAAAAAGGTGGAGAAAGACGGGGAAATCAAGAAAAAAAAGATCTTTGATTCTTTAGGCTCAGGACCAGCACGGGCTAAAAGTAAGGTCGAGAAATTGTTCGATGAAATCGAGTATCAAGACGATTCGGAGTGCGCAGTAATCGTATTTGAAACAACAAAAGCCCCCAATGAAGAAGTAATGGAATTAATAGCTGATAAATGCGGTGTAGACGTAGGAGAAACATACGCAATCTTTGCCCCTACGGCGTGTTTGACGGGATCGATTCAAGTCGCTGCTAGAATTGTAGAGACGGGAATTCATAAATTACATGAGATTAAATTCCCTCTAGACGTTATTCAAGATGGATTCGGAACGACAACAGTGGCCCCGATTGCTAAAGATGATTTGGGGGCAATGGGGAGGACTAACGACTCATTAATAGGAGGAGGAATGACCTATTATACAATAAGCGAGGACAAAGATAAGGAGCAAGAATTATTTGACCTAATTACCAAAGAAGGTCCCGCCAATACCTCATCAAGCTATGGAGATCCGTTTCTTAAAACATTTAAGGAAGTTAATTATAAGTTTTATGATATTGATCCAGGACTGTTTGCTCCAGCAACATATACCATAAATAATATCAAAACAGGGCACTCCATCTCCGCAGGATCATTAGATCTCAATCTATTAAAACAATCATATAAGTTAAAATAAGAAAACCAAAAACTTACTTAATTTATAAAAAAATAACCAATATTTTTTATTCTCTTTTTTCAGATTTTATATACTTGTTAATTCTTCCTTGTACTTTATTATCTCCGCGTTTGAAACGTCCCTATCGAATTTTATTTCTTTTTGAATTCCGAGATAAGCCACAGCGAGTTTTGCCGCCGCGACAATTTCGGCCTTCTTCAAAGTTTTTGAGTACTCTTCACTTGAACTGTAATCATTGACATCATATGATGATTTCGGGGGGCTAGCTTTATTAAGATTAAAGGAACGCTCTGTCTTCATTGAATGAAGTAAACTCGCCATTTTATCTGCTACGATAAAGGGAAGGTTATTTTTTGTGATTAGTCTCGTGATATTGTTCACATCAAAATAGTTCAAACTTTCGAATTTAGCCCTTAAATAACTTTTCAAATTATCGGAATTAAGTTCACACTCCATTTCCGTCCAATCGTGAATACCCAAGCGGCGGCGAAAGAAAATCAATTCCCAATCAATTCCGAGCTCTTTTAAAAACTCTAAGAGTTTATCGCCATTAATCAACTTGGATTCGATAATCACATATAATTGCAAACCATAATATTTATGCTCTTCCTTCAGAAATAGGCCACGCTGCTGCATTGAAGCAAGGATCTTCAATTTTATGGAAAACACGTTTTCGGATAAGTTCCTCTGACTACAGGTGAGATACTCAACATTTCCTTCTTCTTTGATGTAATTACAATCGAGAAAACCCAAAATACTTTTATTATTTTCCTCAACAAAGTTAATGAGGCCCGTTAAGGTTGGTTTCACATCGAATTTGATTAAATCCTCCTCACCAATGGTCACATAATCTGCATTATTCGCGCCAATACCTAATTTGATTGTATTTAGTTCGAGTCCCTTGGAATCACCAAATACTTTTTTAATGGCATCGTTGATGGGAAAAACTTCCTCCTCTAAGATTTTCATCTCAGCCATAGAGCTTTCGTAAGGCTCCGGCTCCTTGAGGTATTTATTTAAGATGGGGGCTTCTGAAGCTTCCACTATCACATCATAATCCTTTGCTAAATCCTTTCGGATTATGCAGAAAAAGCGATTCTTTCTGCTGTACATTGTCAACGCAGTGCTCTTATCTACCACCGCACGAAACCTTTCCGTCAATTTTTTCTCCGTTCTATTAGTATTTTTACGTCGAATAATTTATCATCTTCTTTTTATGGTTTATTACTAAAAATATAAAAATTCAAACTTATATTTCTGATCTATATAACATATAATTTTAAATCTAACAAGGAAATATTATTTTCATATTATTCTAATTCTTCTTTTAAAAAATACGTCTCGTCCTTTTTAATATAGGTGATCTCTGAACCGAAGTTATTAACCACCGTATATTTATCGCCCTCAACCTCGATCAATTCGACAGAATAGGGTAACCTCCGCTTTTGAATAATATCTTGCGTAATAATTTTCTTTTCTGCTGGTTCCATGTTTAAAAGAATAATTCTTCTCAAAAAAATTTTGGGTTTTTTGGACACTCTTAAAACTATAAACTGGTAGTATAAAGATATAACATATAAATGATTAAAATAATTATATTAGATAATTGAATAAAGGTATGAGAAGAAAATATAGTCTTTTGCCATAATTATTTTAGATTGTATATATCCGGATATCACTTCCTTTCGCAAGATGATACGAAATCTAACCATACATTGAGAAAGCGGAGTGAATGGAACAAATGGATGTCAAATTATTTATGCAAAAGACTATAATAGCGAATTACCTTATTTTTGGTTAAATTAGTGTTGATTAAGTGTTCCTTTTTTGAAAAAGTTTTTAATTAAATATGTGATTAATTAAATAGTTATCTAGATAAAACTTAAATGTTAGTTTTTAGCGGAAATGATTTATAATGGTAAGGGAACGATTAAGTATAGGCATGTTCTCATGCCTTTACAGTCAAATTAATGGGAGTGCTCATGCTGTACGGTTTTTAAGCGAGGAGTTAGCTAAATTAGGGCACGATGTACATGTATTTGCTCCTCGTATTGAAAATGGGTACCAAAAGCCAAAGCACCTTCATTTTCATGATTTAGGAGGCGCGCGGGTGGCCGATTCGACGGGGTTTATATTGAGTTTTCCGCTCCATCAAGCCTTCGCGCCTGCCCCTAATTACCTTGATGTGGCCCATATTCAAACTCATGTATCCATAGGGGCTTTAGCGATTCACTGGGCCAAGAGGACTGGCACTCCGATTATCGGGTCCCATCATTCTCCAATGACGTATTATACTAACAATATTCCCGTAATAGGTAAGTTTTTAATGAAAAACGACCTAATCTGGCGTTATGAGAAGCTTATTATGGAGAAATACGACCTTTGCCATGTACCTACTCCAACTAAAAAAGAAATGCTTTTAAATTATCACTTTAAAGAGCCGATTATTGCTCTTTCTAATGGAATAAGGGATTTTTATTTCCAAAATATTAAATCGAATGGGATCCTCGAGAAATTCGATGTAGATGATGGGAAAAAGGTATTGCTTTATGCGTCCCGATTGGCCCCAGAAAAGCATCCGATAAGGATTATCAAGACATTTAAAAAAATTCATAAGCGGGTTCCGGATGCGCATTTAGTATTGGTCGGCTCTCTGGGACCCTCCTCCAAAACAGTAGAAAAGATCGTAAACAAGCGAAAGTATAGGAACTTTGTCACTTATGGGGGTAAAGTATCGTTTGAAGAACTAGTTAAACTCTACAAGGCCGCCGATGTATCATGTCTCTGGTCTTGGGTTGAAGCTGAAGGGCTTGTTTTATTAGAAGCCATGGCGCAAGGGACACCTAACGTAGGCACTAACGCAAGTGGAATTGCAAATGTAATAAAACATGGAAGTACTGGCTATCTGGCAAATAATCTAAAAGAATTTGAAAATTATGTCGTAAAACTATTAAAAGAAGATGCCTTACGGGAACGATTCGGAGATAATGCCAGAAAAGTGGCCGAGGAATACCGTTTAGAAAATGTCGCAAAAAAATGGGTAGAAATTTATAAGCTAACGAAGGAAGAAATTTATCCATTGCGAACCCATGGAAAAGAACGTTCTGGTCGCGTGGAAATCGCGAAGCAGTTCGCAAAAAAGAATCCAAGTGTACACTTTTAGCCCCATATAATACCTTATTTGAAATTTTCTTATTTGAAATTTTCTTATTTGAAACCCCATTTTTCTCTCAGAAGTGCAATTTAATTGATCTATCTTACCTTATACGTATTCAATTACCTCCGAACGTAATACACTTGCCAGAAAATAAGAAAAAATAGTTAAGATTTTAATGTAAGTTGTCTTAGTAATATTAACTTACAACTTAAATAGTTTGTTAAACATCTCAAAGAAACATGGCAAGCAATCCCAACTCAAGTGGCAACAAGAACATCAATAGGCCTGAGCAAGGAGAAAACAGGCACAATCAAAAGGAGAAGGTTGAAAAAAGCGCGATACCACACTTTTTTCCTACGTTTCGCATGAAAAGAACCCTATACCCTCTTCCCATTCTAATCACAATAATTGGCGCGGGCATCCTTGCTTATTTAGCTTATATTGTCGCAGGTATTCAAATAGAAGGAGGGTATTTCTCAGAGGCTGAATTTGGGCCTCTTGCGGGTATACTTAACGGAATAATTTTTACTACAATCGCGGTGGGTTCCGCCTTTATAATTGTCGTGATTGTTAAAAAAAAAGGAGTAAATGCATTAAAATATATTTTTGGGTTTAGTTTGCTCTTTATCGGGATACTAGAAACTATCTTTTTTAGTGAGATAATCTTGTTTTTAATCTTTAACTTTTTTCCAGAAACACCTTCTATTCTAGTTGCTTATGATGTAAGTTATATTATAATGATTATATGTATTATCGCCTTCAATGTGCTTATGATTTATCGATATTTCGCAACCGAAAATATTTATGTAAAGAATTTCATTGTACTCTACATCGGCCTCATCACAGGCGCGTTAATGGGTATAGTAATGCCCCCGTGGACCACAATCGCGATATTGATAGGGATCTCTTTCTATGATATATATGCCGTTTTACATAAACATGGCCCTATAAAACAAATGATTGATCTTATCTCCGAAGACGAAGATGAGGATGTGGAACAAAAGGTGGAAAGTGGGGAATTGGAATATGATACTTCCAATTTAGAGTTGGGAATCGGGGATCTCGTCTTTTATAGCATGCTCACCTCAACTGCTTTAGTTATTGAACACCTCTATTTTATAGAAAATCTCATTATTACTATTATTTCGGGCCTTGCAATCATAATCGGCGCGGCAATTACTATCCAGAACCTAAAGAAGAATAAGATCTTACCTGGCTTGCCGATCTCCATCTTTTTAGGGCTTGGAACGATGCTTATATCGTGGGTATTATTTGCATTCCTTATATAGGGAATAGTTTGTCTTAAAACTTATAACACCCTCATAATTAATTTATATATTAACAAAAACATTCTAATGATTAAAAATGAGCAACTCAACATCTCCGGGGTTTAAAAAACTTGTAGACTTCATCAATGAATCTTTAGAGGTTAATTCACCCGTTGATATCGCAGAAATCGAAAATAAGACCGGGTTGTCGTGGACATATGTAAAACGACTCTTAAAACAATTAAAGAAAGAAGAATATATTGGCTTCCATTTCGAAAAAATCGGGAATTCTTGGGCGATTTGGAAGAGCAGGGAACATATCATCAAGCCGATGGACGATACATGTGGCAGATTTCTGAACGACTGAACTTTATCCCTTAAAGTCTTCCAACTAAGTGAAAAAAAGCGATAAATTATAGAAAGAAATCTCAGCCTAAATGAATTATAAGATTTATTATTTTTTTGTAAGAGAATAGTGGCTTTGAGATCTATAGAACTATTGTAATATGAGAAAAAAATAAGAAAAAAATGAGAAAACTGAAAGTTATTTTTAAGGGATTTTCATTCCCTAAAAAAATTTTACACACAATCTTATTGATTATTTCTTTTGTTTTGATTAAAAAATCTTTTACTTCTTAACAGAGGTTAAATATTAATTAGAGATTCTTCTTGATATCCTTAACGCGTGATCGTAGCGTTACCTCGGTGATGCCGGCAATATCGGAAACTTCCTTCTGAGTCTTCCTGTTCTCGGTGCTCTTTGCCGCCATATATAATACACTGGCCGCAAAGCCCTTGGGATCCTTTCCCACACGGTTTAACCCACCCTTCGTGGAATTCTTTAATAAGTTGTACGCTTCTTTTTGGGTGTTTAACGGTAAGTTTAAATCGTTCCCAAAGCGAAAGATTAATTGTTCTGATGTAATCGGACGATATTTTAGGTTTAAATCCGGAAGGATTCTTTTAATTATCATCCCTAAAGAACGGATAATTGTATGCCGTGATGTCATCGCAGCATCGCTTACTTCCTCGAGAAGGCGTGGAAATTCGTGAATTCGAATTGCCGCATATAGTGAAGCGCCAATAAATCCGTCAATCGATCGTCCCATAGTTAACTTCCGCTTCGCAACCTCGGTATAAATTCTCCAGGCCGTTTCTTCAATGTATTCTGGAATATTTAACTTTGAAACTAACATCTTTAATTTGGGCTTCGCTTCCCAGAAGTTCCTCTCGATGCTTGATACGAGCGATTGCTGAATCTTTGATAACCTTGAAAACAATGTCTTGTCCTTTACATTCAATTTATTACCCTTTGAATCAACAGATTCGTTAGGTAAAATGGTCCGAGGTCCAAAACCCCGCCACCGTGGCTCGGTTTGTCGCCTCTTCTCGACCTCTTGGGCAGTATAGGCTCTTCGTTCGTTCTTTACGATATTCTTCCCAAATACCATCCCGCAATTAATGCATACGAAATTACTGTCTCGTGGCTCAATACACGGACTACCGCAACACTTTATCTCTCCATATTCGGCATCAGAGTGATTTTTCCTCTGTCTTCGTAGCCGATCCTTATAATTCTTTTCCATAATACTTCACATTTCTTTTGTTTTTTAAATATTATTAAATACTAATGATAATTCACAGAGAAAGGAAAAGTATAACCTAAACAGTTTCTTTTCCCGTACCTCTAGTAAATTATGGCTTGTTATTGTTTTGATATATGAAATACCAAAATAACTAGATTATGTAACAAATATTTTATTATACTTTTAAATCTTTGGTTTTTAAATTTAAAGACGGGGGAAACATTTCCCACAAAAGACCGAATCTCATAGCTAATAGAACTTCACAAACTTATTTAATATAATTAGTATACTTAAAAGTAATCATTTTACATATATTTCTTATTATAGATCTAATGTCCTTCTAAGAGATTAAATTTTGGTTTTTTTGGAATTTTCAGATCTCTTTTTTTGACATTTCTCCCACATAATAAGCGGGGAAGAGTTCAGATCGTCTAAGTACTTCTCAGTTTGTTTTGGTCACAAGATAGGTTCTAAGGTTCTTTCATAACAGTTGAATACGTTCGTATTATGTTTTCTTAACCGGTAAACCAATCCTAAATGGGGCTATGCAGATATATCTTTGGGTTTAACTTCCGATATCTTCCTTTGGCACTCTTAGGTCTTAGCATTTGATAATCTATTCCACTCCTTTTTAGTAAAAATAGATGGGAACCATCCCATACTACGATTTATAATATTCTGGATCAATCTTAAAGGCCCATTTTTGGCACTCAATCACATTTGTATTATTACCCTTCTTCCTATAAACATCCACCAAATCATTCCAGATATCTACTTATTTTGGAGCCCGTTCCAATGCTTGTTTAAATAATTAAAAATATTTCCTAAATCGCCCTTTTCCAAATAAATTAAGGTAATATTATTCAAGGTTATATGATATTCCTCGTCTAAGACGGATTTTAAAGTCCGCTTTTTATTATTGAAGGCATCTACTTAATTGCGGTTCGAAAAGGTGTTTTTCCTGCGCAGTTCTAATCCTTTACGGTTTCATTTCCCATTTTCTTCTAAATGCATTTTGTCCAACTGATTAATCATTGTACCCGAATGAGTCGTAAATGCTGCGAGTGCTAAAAGGGATATAAAAATGACACTCAAAAGAATGGAGAAGGTCTTTTGGTCGCCGATTGTTCCATTAAGACTGCCTTCTTCTTTAAATGGGGCATTATGGCCACTTGTCAATGCGTTTATTAAGATATAATCGTCGTTACCTGGTTCGCCAAACTCAAAAATTGAAAAACCCGTGATATTATGTGCCCGTCCGTAATGAACTTTTTCAACAATCTCTTCAGCGACCATAGTAGGCGTAATACTTGGGTCCTCCCACTTTCTTGAATAATAGCCTAACCCCATAAATACACGGCTAATATTAATACTCATCCAACTATTCCAAATGTCAACCTCCCCCTTCCACCACGAAGTACTATAACTATATTCCATTGAGATCGTAAAGTCTATCGCATCGGTAACGATCCAAGTTCGTGGGTCTTGCTGAACCCGAAATGGGGTGGGAATCCCGGAATTATTATAGCCGGAAGAATCCCAGCGATTAACCGCGTTATTTTGGATATTATTGAACCATATATCATACCAAGGGGGAATATAATCTTCGGGGTCACGAATCTCACCGGATAAGGGGAGGCTCGCCGTGCTAAGGGTTTTATTGGGAAATTCAGCATCGAGAGCGCCTTTTATAAGCGAAATTGTCTCTTGGACCCCGTTCATTTGCGTGAAATTAACAATTGATAAATTTTCGTATCTGATATAGTCCAGGTGAATGCCGTCTAATTGTTCATATTCATTTAGGAGTGCTAAAGCCCAATTTTTCTGAGCGTTACGTTCAGAGCTATTGGTATAGTCCGCTTTAGTGCCTTTGACCCTATATAGATTGCATATCCATACATATACAGCATATTCCTTATCTTTTAATGAGGCAAGCATATGTTCAAAGTCGATGACATCGCTCCAACCGTTATTTTCACCGATCGGAGGGGCAATTAAAAAAATCGTGTTCAGGTTGGCATCGCCGATTTTTTTAAGCGTGTCCGCTCTCGTGCTCTGAGAGTTAAATGCATAATCATTCAACCAGACTGCTCTCACTTCCCCATTACTACTCCATCGGCTATTAATTTTTATTGGGTTCGAAGGGCTTTTATTTGAAATATTTCCTTTTAGGGATAGGGAAATCAATAGAATAGATACACAGATTAAAATGGAAAATATTGAATGAGTCCGTTTTCCAGTCTTCTCCCCCATAATCTTCTTTCACCAAATTAATGTTGATATACTTCACATATAATCACTCTCATTTAAATATTCTTCCATCCCCAAAGGGTTATCATTGTTTGAGTTTTCACACAAAATTTTTTATAGATTTCATAATTTCTCAATACACTATTGTAAAAACTACATTATAAGGTTAAAATATGAAAATTGAAAAAAGTTCTCAGGACTTAGAGAATGAGGTAATTTACAACAATTTGTGTATTCACTGCGGGTCGTGTAATGCGTTCTGCCCTCATATGGACTTTAATGAGGAAAATGGTGAAGCATATGTTGTAGATGAGTGTGCCGAAACGATTGGGTTATGTTATAATGCATGTCCGCGAAGTTTCTTACCCATCAGCGAAATAGAGAAAAAATTATTCGGGACTGTTCGCACTGATTTAGCAGTGGGAGTTTACAAGGACATAATTCAAGTAGAGTCCAAGAACGATAATATATTAAACGACTTAACTAAAGCTGCGTTTGAGGAAGGTATTGTAGAGCATATGGTTCTTGGGGATCAAAAGAGCAAAAAACCCCCCGTGGCATTTCCAGTCGTAGCTGATAGTGCCGAAGAGGCAGAGGAATACATCCCCTCAAGCACCATGGCAAATGCGGGGCCGTTAATCACGGGTATTGGAGAAGCATATTTAGATAGAAAAAAGAATGTGGGAATAATTGCAAATCCATGCCATTTACAAGGCTTAGCAAAGATATTAGTTAGCGATTTTAATACAGGGGCTCGAAACACGGTTTCTCTAAAGATCGCATATGCATGCTCCTCTGGTGGAATGGCAGGTTGTCGTTATTGCACGGACTTTTCGGGTGAGTTCTCAGATATTTCATACTCGCCCTGGGGCGCCCCGAAAGGCGAAGCATTATTAATCATCCGAACTGATTTGGGTCAAAAAGTTGTAGATGCCGCAATTGATAAGAAATTGATTAAAGTCACCAATAAGAACCCCGATTTAGCGGAAATGAAAAAGTTCTTGAACAGGAAGCGTAAAAAGAACTTTAAAACTCTCATCGGCGCGGGATTAGTACATGCGGGATACCTTAAGCTTAACTTTGAAGAATTAAAAGAATATGTGGAAGAATAAAGCATAACACATAATTTTCTTTTTTCTCCTTTTTTTATTAGTGTTTTATACTTATTCTTTATTAAAAGCAGTGTTCTCGTATAAATTCTCGAATATCATTATGTTCAAAGTAATCATCCTCAACCGAAATATCTAATGAACATACCAGCGAATTATACTTATAGATATGGATTCGAATTATATCATCCTTCTTTTTCGTCTTCACCAGTAAATCCTCACCTTTCTTTCCAAGCATAGCGAAACTATCTTCCTTCTTGAGTGGGGGCGAAGTATTGTTCCTTCCTCCATTATTTTCCATTTCATTTGTTAAAGGCTCTTCTTCTTTAGTACTTGTCCTCTGCTCTTCCTCCGCACTAGTATGAATGTTTTTCTCTTGACTACTATCCCCTTCGTTATCTTGAAATTCTGCGTTGTCTTTCTCCTTCTCTTTCTCCTTCTCTTTTTCCTTCTCCTTCTTTTTCTTGTTTTCCTCACCTTGGTCTCCGTTATCGGCCTCACTGATACCTTTAGCACCCGTATTCTCCTTGCTTTTATTATCATCGCTCTCATCTTCGACAGGGTCTGGGTTTTCACCGGTCTCCTCATCTTCCGTTTTGTTGTACTGCAGATGCTCCTTATAGATTTTACCTCGATAATGTGTTCGATTACATTTTGGACAGAAATAGGGCTCGTTTGGCAGAATGGTCACCTTGAAAAAAGTAAATTATTAGGTAATGACATAATAAAAACATTTCTTTATAAACATTCGGAGGTTATTGGGTTTTAATACCCATATAATATTAACTGATTAATTGATATCTTTTGGGTCCTCCGAGCCTTCAGGAATAAGGCGTGTGGAACATTTATAACAGAAGGTCGGTTTGGAATCGAACTCGGCGCCACATTTCGGACATCTACTCCGGCTTTTTTGGGCTAGTTTCCTTAATTCTTCTCGCTTAACCTCAGGTTTGGTTGCTGTAAGCTTATGATATATAGTCGGGAATAAAACTGAGATCATGAGAATGCACCCCCCCAAAAGAAGGAAAGGTAGTAGAAAACGCCCCCAAGTTGAGGAAAAGAAGGTGGGAGAGTAGCGATGGTAAAAGAGATAAAAGAAAAAGTTGGGAAAAAACATTAACTTCAAATTTGCAAACATTGCCCTCTTGGATTCTCTGTAAATTACCACGGGAAAAAGAGATACAATGAACCATACAACGAAAAGAAGTAAGCCATGCATAAACGTATCTGCTATAACATAATTTCCAATGAACTGAATGATAACTTCTCTCTCGTATAAAATTCCGGGATCAAAATTTATGGGGATCGAATAATTGAAAATCCAGATGAATACGGTAAGTAACACCACTTGAATTACAAAAATCCCTATTTTACTTTTATACACATTAGAGATGAGTTGATGACTCATTACTAGGTAAGGAAATCTTTCTTTCTATAAAATTCTTTTAGAAAGGAAAAAATCTCAATTAGTTGAAAAATTTAGATTCTTTTGACTAAAATGCGATGGTTATCTAATCTGCATAGGCGACTTGCCTTGAGTCCGGATCATTCAAAAGGTCATCAGGGGACACCCCGTAAGACGTTGCCCATGACCAGGAGTCCCCACTTGGGTCCAAGTCAATACCGTAAACCCCTTTATAGGCTGCCCAAATGGCTTCAGAACAGTAATATCCGCATACGCCAGACAGAGGATTAGTTGCATTCGCCTCTATTTGTTTACTATACCAGCCCCAATCATATTGGGGTCCGTTGGGGTAACCGTCCACGCCGCCCTCCAGTCTCTCCTTAAGAAAATTCACGGCGGCTAATTTTTGGGATGCATTCAGCGAAGGTACTTCCAAAGCAATCGCAAAGTCCGCATGATCGTTTACCGCAATTTCCCATGCCGTATACCCAAGACCATTTTTTTTCGTTGAATGAATTACATAAGCCGTCCCGCGAGTCAACCATTTTTTGTTCTCGCAATCCCAGATAGATTCCTCCTCTTTGACCGTGCCACAGAACATTACAACATGGCCGTATTTGCCTGGGACAAGAATGTCCCCAAAAAACCCACCTTCGGGCTCCAACATAACCCAATCGCCGGGATCTAAACAACTATAGGATAGATTATTAGTTTTATCACTATTAAGATCACTCGTTTCATTGGGATTATGGGCATCGGCATTTGGCGGAATAAAAGACGGTATCGGCGCCCAGAATGAAACTGAAATGACCGCTATTATTCCCAATAACCCGACATAGGAGGATTTTTGGTTCATTATCAATTCACTTTTTACGTTTATTCATAATACAATTAGGGTTTTACTTATTTAAATCTTTAATTTTTTTCCAAACATCATTAAAGATAATACGGTCAATCCAATGGAAAGTTGAATTATTATTAAATATTTACAATCTAATTGAATTAATACTTATAGTACTATTATTTTTATAATATATAAGTAATTAAGAAGGCTTTAAGTCATCTAAGAATGGTATTGACAAGAAAAATTGGGATAAAAGGGATAAAAAGCAAAAAAGCAAAAAAGCAAAAAAGAAAAAAAAGTAATAAAACTTAAACGTAAGGTTCACAGAAATTAATTCCGTGAAGTAATTTAGTTAACGATTAGTCGTTAACAAGATCGATGGCGATCTTCATGTCATCTTCCGTGACCTTTTTCCTGCCGCTGTGCTTAGCGATATCTAAGGCGCAATCAGTTAATTGCTTCGCATATCCTTCTAAAAAATCCATTAACTTATCAACTGCGTCTCGCGCTACTATTTCTGCGCCGGCTTTTTTCATTAAGGCCCGGAGAGGACTCCAAGCAAAAGCTCCCATTTTATTTCATTCCTCCACTATTTTTGTTGATTTTTTTATTGTAATTAAATTATAGTTCTTATATATAATATTACTTTTTCTTATATATAAATGTATTGGTTGATCTGAGCAATATTTTCCCTACAAATTAAACGACAAAAAGATACTTCATTGATAGAAAAAAAGTTTTTTAGCAGTAACATTAGATGGTTGGATCTGACCAATATATGGTATAGAGGGTGCTGATAGTCACCAAAATGATAGTAACTTTCTAGGAAGGGGGGAGACTTCATGGATGAATAATTAATAACTGGCAGAGGAAAGGACTTTGGGATGGGGGGTTTTTGGTATTATGTAAATAGGCTTCGTTTTTTCGGGATAGAATTATAATATTTAGAAAAAAATATCATAAAAAATATAATTATTTACATATACTAAAAGAAAATGTTGGAACTTTTTTAATTATCCTTTATGAATAGCGAGATTTTAATAAGAATGATTCAACATAATACTATAATAAAAACGATTTTTAAAATAAAGAATAAAACTGGGACAATGTAAAGATGAAACGATCAAAAATCGACAATCTGATAGGTAATACACTCGAGTTCTTAGAGGCGCAAAAGTTCTACTTGCCAAAGTTTGCATATTGGTCCTTAGAGGAGTGGCGTTCAAAAGGAGAAGAAATAACTGGGATAATCGAGCAAGAACTTGGTTGGGACATTACGGATTACGGGAGCGGGAATTTTTCCGAAGTGGGATTAATTCATTTTACTATACGAAATGGGAGAGTTCAAAAACTCGGTAAAGGAGGGAAGCCCTATTGCGAAAAGATTATGGTTATGCGTGAGAGGCAAGTGATTCCCATGCACCACCATCGTCAAAAGATGGAGGATATCATCAATAGAGGGAATGGAATTCTATGTGTCGAAATATATAATACAACGGGAGAAGATCAAAAAGCAGACAACCCAGTATTCATCTCTATTGATGGCATTGAAAGGAAGGTTGCAGCAGGATCTATAATAGAGTTAGAAACCGGAGAATCAATCACCTTGAAGCCTAAGCACTATCATAGGTTCTGGGGAAAAGAGGGCACGGAGAGCAAATTCTTGATAGGGGAGGTTTCAATGGTAAATGACGACTATACCGATAATGTATTTCTAAATAAGATAGAGCGGTTCACCCATATCGAAGAGGATGTAGAAGAACCACATTATCTTTTATATGACGATTATGAAACGTACTTGACATAATTTTAAGAGAAAAATGGAGGAAAAAAAGGAAAGAAAAACGGAGAATCATATCTATAAGCGTCCCTTTAACCGATTAAGCCAAGTTCCCATTGTGAATCTTGAACTTACGGACCCCTTTTGGAGGGCGCGCCGAGAGATAAATAAAAAGGTTTCACTTCCCATGATGTTGGAAAAGCTAAAAGAAGATCATCATGTGGATAATTTCCTTATAGACGCGGGGAAAAAAGAGGGAACCCATCTTGGAGTTTTTTATTTTGATGCCGATCTATACAAATGGGTGGAGGGCGCCTTCCTTTTTTCAAGATTTTCACTCCCAGAAGCCCTTATGGGGGAAATCAGAGAGATTGTTGATTCAATTCGAAAATCCCAATGGGAAGATGGCTATCTGAATACCTATTATTCCATTAATTTTCCAGAGAAGCGATTTACTAATTTATTGCTCTTTCATGAACTCTATTGTGCCGGCCATTTGATCGAAGCGGGTCTCGCAGAAAAGCGTTTTACTGGAAGTAATACTCTTTTAAACGTTTCGAAAAAATTTATCGACTTATTGGTCAAAAAATTATTAGAGCCCCCAATCCAAGATACCGATGGTCATCCGGAAATTGAATTGGCACTAATAAAATTATATCGAGAAACTCAAGAAGAATGTTACCTAAACCTTTGCCGGCACTTAGTGGAGATGAGGGGGAATATCCCGCACTTCAGAACCTATGTAATGCGAAACTTAATCGATGCGGTTAAAACATTTTCCAATGCATCTGCGCTGAAAAAACAATATTTTGAAACGCATAAGAATAGGGAAGCCGCAAAGGAAGAAGTCGCAGAATTTTTAGAGAATTTAACGATAAAAGATTGGCTACGCTTCGTTCAAGAAAATCTAAATGGAAAAATATACCAATTAGATTCTCCGGTCCCAAATTCATATGAACCCGTGGGGCATGCTGTTAGGGCATTATATCTATATTGCGGGGTTGCAGACCTCTTTTCTGAGTTAGGGGATAAAACAATATTACATGCCCTTGAGTTGATTTGGTTAAAGATGGTCAGAGCTCGTATGTATATTACTGGAGGTGTAGGTTCAGTTAGCTCCATTGAAGGATTTGATAAAGATTTTAGGTTAAAAATTGAGGATTCCTACTCCGAAACTTGTGCCGCAATTGCCAATATTATGTGGAATTGGCGCATGTTTCTTATTACAGGAAAAGTTAAGTATAATGAGTTAATTGAGCGGCTTCTATATAATGCTATGTTGGTAGGGCAGTCTCTGGATGGAAGGAGATATTTTTATTCGAATCCGCTCCTATCTCGAGGTGAGCATGCCCGAGTTGAGTGGTTTAAGTGCCCATGTTGTCCTACTAACTATATTCGAATAATCCCCCAGATTGAGAAATACATTTATGCCCATTCGGATAAGGGAATTTGGATTAATCAGTATATTGGAAGCAAAGGAACTGTTTGCTTAAGGGATGACGTGGAAGTTAAATTGAACTTAAAGAGCAAATTTCCGTGGAGGGGTAAAGTGGAACTCGAGTTTAGAACCAGCAAAGAAGCGTATTTTTCCATGTTACTTAGGATTCCAACATGGTGCGAAAAGAATAGGATTTATGTAAATGGGAAAGAATGGAAAAATAAAATTATCTCAGGTAGATTTTTGGAAATACAGAAAAATTGGTCAAACGATACTATTAAGTTGGAATTGAAAATGAGCCCAAACTTGAGGAGCGGAGATAAGCGGAGGAAGGATCTTAAAAATAAAGCTGCGTTATCCTTTGGACCTTTAATTTACTGTTTGGAACAAGAAGATAATGACTTTGATATCTTTAAGGCACGATTGAGTAGCAATCCGAGATTAAGGGTAGCAACAGAATCTAACCTAATGGATAATATGGTAATTTTGAAAGGACAATTACAATCAGGAAAAATTTTTAAAGCAATTCCATATTTTGCCTGGCAGAATCGCAACGCTGGGAACATGATTGTATGGATTCGCCAATAAACGAATTTAAAGTGAGAAAGTAAAGAGAAATATTTATTTATTAAAAAAGGCATCTTATTGATGAGCATATTTATCGATTAAAATTCTGGCCATTTCTTTAAATGTCTTTTGGACATTTTCGCCCGTTTTAGCCGAAAGTTCGATATATGCGGTTAAATTGTACTTTTTTTTAGCCAAGAGTGCTTTTTCCTTTGGCACTTTTCGGTACTCTTGAAGGTCTATTTTAGAACCTATTAAGATTATGGGAACTTGATCCGAGACGTTTTTTCGAATGACACTTATCCATTCCGGTAAATGCTCCAGCGTTGATGGTTTTGTAATGTCATATAAAAAGAATACGCCGTTCGCTCCCTGACAGTATTGAGGTAACAAAAATCTAAACCTTTCTTCTCCCGCGAAGTCCCAGAGTT
The DNA here is from genome assembly GCA_964505645.1 of uncultured archaeon. Classification (GTDB taxonomy): domain Archaea; phylum Asgardarchaeota; class Lokiarchaeia; order Sigyniarchaeales; family SOKP01; genus TEKIR-8. The sequence goes on from CAZDJH010000005.1 coordinate 21,014, forward strand.
GGAATTTTATGGTTGCTTCATCTAAGGAGATTGTCTTATTATAGAAATCCACCCCAATAGTAAGGCGTAAATCATCGATAAAAGATCCTGATACGTACCGTATCGTAAGGGAAGTCTTTCCAACAGTAGAATCACCGATTACTAACACCTTATATCTATACTCCGCCATTTTTTTATATTCTCTATGTGATGGAAAGCTTTAGGATTACTTTATATAATATAACTCAAAAAGTACAATCTTATATAATTCTTATAAAATATTATTATTTTTGGATAAGAAGCGAACGTTTTATTTTTCATTTTTAAATACAGATTTTGGGATTCGGATGATGTATGTAGTGTTCGGATTGTTTTTAATGCTAATATTCCAGCCGTGAGCATTTACTATGCGCTTTATTATCTTTAACCCTAGATATTGTTGTTTTAATCTAACCATATAATCATCTTCATCAAAATAATCAATTATTTCTTTTGGAATTTTTGTACCATCATCGGAAATGCGAATCGTTAATCCACTATCTTGAATCTCTGAACTTATTTTTATGTTTTGGGGTTTTCCGTGGATAACCGCATTTTCTAAAATGTTTTTTATGGCTTGGGTAAGCTTTTGTCTGTCTCCATTAACCATAGGTATCGATTGAATAGACACATTAATATTTTCTGGGACTACGTTCTTTACAACCTCTTGGATAACTTTGTTTAAGTCGACAGGTTTCTTATCGTCAATGACTTTACCTGCTTCTGCCAATTCTAATGAATTATCCAACAACTCCAGAACTTGGTTAACTTGTCGCTTAATAGTATCATATTTATCCTTATCCATTAAATATAACTCAGCATAACCTTTTATGGTAGTTAAATAATTTTTTATATCGTGCGCAATAATATGATTAAATAAACTTAATTCTTTTTTCTTATCTCGGAGCTTTTCTTCTGTTTTTCTTTTGTTTCTAATGATATTTTGGAGCGGTTCTAATAATTTTTTGTTTATTATCATGAAAATGAGGTTTAGATAAGAAACAATATTTATTCCCGCCATAACGATCAATAGTAAAACCCAAACCAATAAAGAATCAGAGGAGGGCAGAATCGGTATAATTTTTGTCATTAAGGAAGCAAATAATGCGCTATAGCCGCTTAATAAAGATAATAAGACAATTAAATAAAAGTGGTACGTTGATTTAGCAATATATCTCATGATAATCGTAAAGAAGAGCGCGATTATTAATGTATAGCCAATTTCAAACAAAAAGATAAAGAAGTGGGACCGTTCTAATAGATAGGCCATAACTAATAAAACAGAAAAACTCATATTAAATATGAGAACCGAAACGATAATCTTATAATTTAAACTTATTTTGCTATCTTCTTTCTCAATTTCAATTTCTCTAAAATCATTCTTTTTCTTTTTAACCACAATATATCATAGAAAGTAAAGTTATAAATATATATCTTGTTCAGAAATGTGAATTACACATCCCCTAAATAAAGGGGATGGCTTCAGCCATTCGGCAAGGTCTTTACGACACCAACTTCATTCGGCTGTTCGAAGCATCCACTTGTCCCCCATCCCAACGAGCTCGTTATCCGTTAGGCTATGTTGATACCGGCGTTCAAGTCCCTTTCATAGGTAAGATTCAAGATAAGTTCTTTTTTTTAATTACAAATTACAAAATCAATACTCTGTCAATATTTAAAAGTGATTTTAAGATACAATAATATAATGATCTTAGAGGAATTTCCTAATCAGAAAAAGAGGATCTTAAAAAAGGAAGGAATAGAAATCGCCGAAAAGGCAGGACTAACAAAGGAACAGATACTGGCACAACAGATTGACAGAATCGCAAGTAATTATGAAAAGATGAAAAACTTAAAGCAGAAAATGGTAAACTGCTTGAAGAAAAACCAAGGTCAATTAAATATTGAGAAGTTTGTTAATAATCCTAAATACAATATTAAAGAAACTTGTTTAAAAAAATCCGTTAAAATCAGCAATATCAGAGGAATTAAGATTGTGACAGTTGATGGTAGTTCCGTTATAAAGCGCTTCATGAACGTTGATTTCTCGTTTTTAAAGGCAATTGCCGTAAAATATTATTTTTACAAAAATGATCAAGCCAAAATTGATTACTTCCCGGATATCCATGGATTTAACAACTACAATATTAAGGGATACTTTTTAAATAAAGATATAATCGAAAGTAAGACATCCTTGGATATGACATATATGGAAATAAAACTACTCAACAACATAATTGAGGAAAGGCCCGATATAGATTTAATCATTATCGATGGATCAGTGGTCATAATGCCTATTAATTTAATATTTTCTAAAGATCCCCTGGTAAACCATAAATATAATATGTTATTGAGGGAGTATCGCAAATTATATAAAAGTTGTCAAGAAAAAAGAATAGTCCTTATTGGGTCTATTAAAGATACGAGAACTTCTGCTCTGACTCACTTATTACGAGATACTATTCAATTACTTAAGCCAAATCATCATTTCTTAAACGACTTTTTACAAATTAATTACAGAGAAGTATTTAACTACTTTACCGATTTAGATCTCTTTAATCGTCTCTTAAAGCAAAATGAAAGAAGTTGTATCTTTATATGTAAACGGGAAGTTGATAAAATACGGGATACAGGAATAAAAAAGGAAATACCATACTACTTTCCTTTGACTTTTTATGCATTTTATTTAAAAACAACAAAAAAAGATGTGCCTTGCCGTATTGAATTTTTTATGAATGAAAGTCATAAGCTTGAAGATGCTAGCAAGAAAGCGGACCTGATTTCAGAGCTCCTCTTGCCCATTTCAAATTTAAACGATTATTTCGGCCTTCCCATTCCCCAGATTGAGGCACATAAGCGTGCCTCATTTAAGCCCCATGAAATTAACCTCTTATTCAATAGCATCAAACGGAAGCTAAATAATCACGGAATAGAGTTGATTGAAAAGCGGAGGGATAGGAGACCTTTCTAAAATGGCCACAATTTTGCTAAGATAATATCTTCAAAGAAAACGTGGGTTTTATCGAGAATCAGACTTTTAAATCCCTTTTGCTTTATGATTTCGTGAAAGAGGTTTAGATTCACCATACTTGAGGTTATATAATAGACTCGGGAACCAATACAAGGTTTTAAATAGCCCCGAACATCTTCAAGAAATTGTAAAAAAAGCTCATACCCTTTTTCTCCCCCGTCCCAACAGATATCATCTTTTTTCAGCTTAGAAGAAGCATTAGATTTGAGTGACGGGAGATATGGTGGATTAAAGATAATTATCTCAAACTGGTTATTTAATTCAGAAGGAAACGATTGAAACAAGTCTGACTTAATGAAAGTTATATGATCCTTAAATGAATAGGTTTTCTCATTTCTTTTAGCACAGCTAATAGCCTCTTCCGATATATCCGAGGCAAAAATACGGGGGTTAAAGTTAGACAGTTTTCTTTTAAGAAGCTGGAAGAATATCGCAATTATACCCGTTCCAGTTCCCATATCCAAAATATTCCTGACCTCTTTTAACTTCAATCCGTCAACATTTTGAGGCGAAATATTATTATTGAAAAAATCTATCATAAGATAAGTATCTTCAGAGGGATGATATACTTCTTTATCCACATATTTTATCAATGGATCTTGAGAAATCATTATTATAGCTTAATTTCCTACAGTTTTTATCAAATTGTAAATATTTTGAGCTATTTTAGGATATTCATATAATTGGTAATCGAATACTTTCTTATCTTGAAAGTTATCCCCTTTAAGAGAAGTCTTGATTGCCTCTTTATCGGTAATAGATTGATTTGTATTTTTTAAGAATAATTGGATTGCATTCGATAAATTTTTATTCTTGTAAGGAAAGATTCCCCTTATAAAATTCAGAAAGAACTGTCTGGTTTCCCTTTTTTTGAGAGAGGGATGTATCTGTTTCCTTGGTTTAAGTTTTATCAGAGATAATTTAATGTTCGGTTTTGGATAGAACGAGGTCTGTGGGATTTTTTCTTTTCTGATGGGTTCCATAAATGAATTGACCGTCACCGATAGGCGCGAGAAATCCTTGTAATTATCTGTATTAAATATCCGTTTTGCGATTTGATATTCAATTAATAGAATACCTTCTGGAGGGTAGGATTTGAAAAATAGTTTTTCCAGTAAAGGGCCCGTAATTGAATACGGAGGATTAGAAATGACCTTATTATGGGGAGGTAGAACAGGTTTCAAAATATCACTATTAATTAGGGTTAAATTAGGTGCCTCTCGGAATCGCTTTTTCAAATAATTAAAAAGCCGAGGATCCAGTTCATATGCATATACTTTTTGTGCTCTTTCCAAGAGAGGTTTAGTCAATGCTCCCAAACCTGCGCCAATTTCTAAAATCACATCATCTTCAGCGATGGCTGATAAGTCGGTAATTTTCTCTTTCGTGGAGTTGTCTATTAAAAAGTTTTGACCCAAATGTTTTTTTGGACTGAAATTCAATTGTTGTAAAATAAGCTTGACTTCCTTTTTATCCATTTTAAATGACTTTATGACTCATACTTCTTGGTCTTAGAAAAAATATAATACTTGACATCTCTTTGTAATTCTTTGATTATTCGCAAAGCAATTTGTTTTGCAGGCTTGGAAATACTTGTTCTGTCGCTAATATCTTTAAAAGTAACAAATTCTTGACGATCTCTGGCTTCGATAATCTCCCACATATGCTTTTGTCCGATTCCTGGAATTAATTTGAGAGCATGCAAACGAGGGGTGATAGAAGTGGATTTATTGAAGAAGTTTACAAATAAACCCTCATAGTTCATTATCTCTTTCTCCAGAATGGGCTGTATGAGGGCTTTTGAGGTATTAGTTAAATCCTCATAGTTAATTTTATCTAATACCTTTCCGAGTTTGTTTTTATTTCTAAATTTTTCATAAGTATCCTTTTGTTGGACCTTTATTTCGGAGTCCCTATTATATGCGACATCATATAGCACAAAATCAGGGAATGTAAGTACCTGAGCCACTGGTTTTTGCTTCCAGCTGGGCTGTTGGTTTTCAATATGACCATGCGGCAAGAGGTCTAATATAACAACTTCTCGCTGGTTCTTGATAAACTGCCTTTTCTTGTCTGAATATCTTTTCCCGCCTGAACCTCCGTGCGATTTTCGATATCCTCGATTTGGCCTTCTGGTCATAAGAATCACCTATTTTTTCTTTTTTTACAATACCCATTAGTATTTTTATTTAAAAAATGATATTGAATGTTCTATATTTACTAAGTATTTTACCTTAATAAATTAAATTCAAATCTTAATAAATTAAATTCAAATCTTAATAAATTATTAATTACCTTATTTGATTTCAAAATCTAATAATTAAGATAAGAGTAAGCTAAGCCTTAAGTCTTAAGTTCTTCAATTGTATACAAGATTTCTTGTAACTTATCATCATCTAAAGATTTGCCCGTATAGCTCTTTTCCAATATTGTTCTCAATTCTGGCACGTTCTGGGGGTTGATGTTAATTATATTGATGGCATAGACCTCCTCAATATTATATTTATTCATTAGAAGATCCTTAATTTTTAAAGCATCTTTTTGAGAGACCTTGGCAAAATTATTTACATAATTATATGTAATTTCTTGGAAATGCGACATACCCTCTTCTGGTCTTATCTCCATCATTTTTTCTTTAATATTTTCCATAATTTTTTTAACTTCTGGAATGGAAACCGATTTTTCATCCTTCTTTTTTCCTAGCATAGCTTCGCCCCTTCTATTTTTATTTTAGAATGTTTTAAGAAATAGCGTTTTTCTTTAAGTGTTCTTTTCCTATAATCAAAATTTTCTTTGAATTTCCCAATTTAACTTCCACTTCAAAGCACCTTCCTCTCACTCCAATAATCTGACCCGTTTTGCCATAAAAACGACGATGGGGCAAACCTCTTTTATGTTGCGAGGGATCTCCTATTATATTCACTTTATCTCCCTTTTCATAATCCAATAAATACTTATCAATGGAATTCTGGCCCCTTTTTCGGGGGGATATTCTATAAATCTTTCTACTCTTGTTCCTGTACCCTTTATTTAGCGCCATTTTTTATATCTATTCCGTAAAATAGTGATTTTTTTCAAAATTAAATTTTCAAAATTAAAAACTAATAGTATCAATTAATCATTATTTTTTTAGTTTTTGGTTCTTTATGTTCCAATCAAAACTATTTAATCTCTCCCTTATAAAAGAGGAAAAGAATAATAATTGTATCGAAGAACATTTTTAGCATGAAAAGTAATAAACTTTTAAAAGACTCATTGCTAATTTTAAATATGAAAAAAATAACCGGTGTTGAGATTTTAGATGAGGATATCAAGGAAAAGATAACCACCCGAAACATTTATAAGGTTTTTAATAATTTCATTATTCCACTCATTAATAAAAGGGAACAGAAATTTTTGGAAGAAGTAGAAGATTTTTTAATAGAGCGAATAGAACCAGCAATAGATTTGAATGAAGAAGTATACGATTTGTTTCCTATTTTAGGAGAAGGGAATTATATACAACGTTTAAATGAGTACGGCGATTCAGAGCAATATGGTATGCGCTATGAAATGCTTTTAGCAATGGCGACTTCAATCGTCGATCCCGAACTGGATTTAGCCAGAGTAGTCTCGGGCGTTATTTTTAGTAATCCTCTCTTCAGGCACGGAATGAAAAATGAGTTTGTATTGCATGTATTAGATGGTGTCATGTCGGGGGATAAAATTGGTTGTATTTGCATAACTGAGAGGGAACACGGGTCAGATGCTGTAAATATGCTGACTAAAATCGAGCGCTATGAAGACCACCTCTTTCTAGATGGGGAAAAAGTGTATACCACAAATGGTTCTGTCGCAGATTACTTTTTAGTGTATGGTGTATCAAATGTGAGCGATCCTCGCGGATCTATGTATCAAATATTAGTCGATCGAGAAGAAAGTGGCGTTGAAACCCATAGACTTGGAATCCAATCAATCCCGCGAGTTCAAGTATCGCAGACATTATTTAATTCCGTTAAAGTTCCGAAGAGAAATATCATAGGGGATAAAGGGCAAGGCTATAAGAATCTTTTTTCAGGACTTGTTGCCGAACGGGATGCTATTATAGGTTCCAGCCTCGGTATAGCTTGGCTATCTGCTATAATAGCACTTATTTATACTAATCTCCGGACTCAGTTTGGAAAGCCCATCTATGAAAACCAGGCAGTTGCATTTCCGATAACTAAGTTATTCACCGAATTGATGGCTGCCACGGAATTGGCATTTGAATCTGCAACGGAATATAAGAAAACATTAAAGTATGATGACCAAAAGTTTATAAAATATAATGCAGCGTTCAGTTCGGGCACAAAATTCTTAGCTTCCAATCTCGCCCATAAAATCAGCTATGAAGCACAGCAGCTTTGTGGGGGTATCGGATTTACAGATAACTTAAGAATTGATAAGGCATTAGAAGTTTCCAAGGTTCAAGAAATCATCGGGGGAGCCCGAAATATCCAGCTCTATTTGGTGAGTAGAGCAATAAGGGATATTGTAAGACGATTGACTTTCTAAAAAAAGCAATAAAGAATCTATTAAGATTAATAATTAATATTTATAACATCCAGTTGGCTACATTCCAATGGAATACCGAAAATCTCGGATATGGAAGGTTTTGTCCGTTCATTATCTCCCGTTATTAGTTCCTTAATGTAGGTACCCCCTTGAGTTTTAATAGTTATTTCGAATAAATCGGGTTGTACATAGGTGCCCTTGACTTTATAAATCTTTTTCTTTCTAATTTTATCTGCCCTTCGGTGAGCCACCCTTGAAGGGGTTCTCTGATCAATTATACTTCCTTTGAGAATCTCAACCGCTTTCCCTAGCTTTTCTTCAAACTCTTTCTCGTTGAGTTCTCGAGGGGATTTAACCAAAGCCTTATAGGTTTTCTCAGTATCTTCTGCTTGTTCTTTAATTTTAATGACTTCTTTCTTATCGCTATACCTCAGGTCTAGGACTTCTACTTTTCCGGGATTGATTGAATTTACTTTTTCTTTTAACTTTTCCAAATCCAATCTACGTCTTTTAGGATTTTGAAGTTCTAACACAAATGGTCTTCCAGTACCCAGCATCCGGACGTCAATATCTTCTCGCCCCGCCCCGTGAAATTTAGATTCCTCTGCCTTGGACGCAACTATAAATTCGGGGCTAATGTATCCTTCAACAGAGTTTTGATAGGTCTTTCCAGTATAATCGCAATACTCACAGCCCACTCCATTACATTCTCTACAAGGCCATTTCGTTTGGGGAATACCCCTGATCAGCTTTTTATATCTTCCATAAATGAACACTGAACGAACAAGGAGTCTGATCGAACATTCCATATAGCCAAGAGAAAAAATGATTGTTAGATCAGGATAGGTAAAGTCAGGTTCTTTATTTAACTCATCTGCGATAATTTTACCCACTTCTCGATTAAAATGGGATTTAAACGATTCCGCCTCGAATATATTTAAAGTTGCCTTGAATTGATCCTCCTTATTTACAATTTCTCCTTTGGGGCTTGTTCCAACTAAGAAAGTATTAAATTCATAATCTTTTACCTTTTTTTTTGCTTTTTCCATATATTTATCTAAATTAAAAAAGATATCGTGGCATAAGTAACATTTTTTTCCTTTATAAAATCGCTCAAATTCAAATCCCTCCTTATGTAATACTTGTTGAGCCGCCTTAAGGTCCGCAAGCTCCGCTAAGACCTCAAGTGTTTCTATAGAATTTTCACGCATTTTTTCATCTCCAGATAAATAATTGCTGTGGGCTTCCATCGTCAATATAAGTAATAACGATTTTCCCCTTTCAAGATTAGTAGTATTAGTAGCTAAGATTGAAAACATCCTCCCTAAGCAATAAGGGCATATATAATGTTCTTTATATATCTCTTTTACTTTCTGAAAAAGCGACATTTCATTTAATAAAAGAGGAGATTATTTAACTTCCTTTTGGTTCTAATATTAAAAGCTTTTAAACTTTAAATTTGGAGTATATAAAATAGAAAAAAAAGGAAAAAAATTCATAAAAAACAATATTAAAAAAATCCGAGTAATTTCAGATTTCTCAATATCTACGGTCCTTTGCTTTTACTTTAACTTTAAGGGCTTCAGGACCCTTGTCATTATCTTCATTTTCTTGTATCTCAAACTCAACTTCGTCTCCTTGGTCAAGTTTTCGGAAGCCTTCCATATCTATATTCGAATAATGGACAAAAATATCCTTGTCGTCATCGTCGATAGAATCGGTAAGTGAAATGAATCCGTAGCCCTTTCCAGTTAATCTAGAAGTTAGATTGATAATTTCTGGCATCGAACCATTTCACAAAACCCTGTCGAACATTATTATCGGTCATATTAACACACAAATTTCAC